>NZ_JBFAXU010000015.1:72596-203809 GCF_040680975.1 Streptomyces sp. NPDC051921 | reverse complement strand
GCATCAGCGTGCTCTTCGCGATGCTCCGCGACGGCACCTTCTACGAACCCAGAACCCCACGCCTCGCTTGACGAAAGACATAGAGGCACCCCCCCGGGACCCGCTGGCCCCGGGACGCGCCGGCCTTCCAAAGGCGCTGGCCCCCGGGCACGCCGGCCCCCTGGACGCGCCGGCCGCCCTCCCTCCGACGCGAAGGCCGCCCCGCTCGTGAGGCCCCGGTCGTCCCCGCCGACGCGCCGGCCGCCCGGCGCCGCCGAACGTTGATGTCGTTTTTTCGCCAGCCCGGCCGTCGCGGAGCGCCGATCCTGGAGACATGCACACCGACACCGAGCGCTGCGTGCGGGCCGTCCAGTCGAAGGACGCCCGCTTCGACGGCGTGTTCTTCACCGCCGTACGCACCACCCGGATCTACTGCCGACCCAGCTGTCCCGCCCGGCCGCCCAAGCCCGAGAACATGGAGTTCCACCCCACGGCGGCCTCCTGCCAGCGCGCCGGCTTCCGCGCCTGCAAGCGCTGCCGGCCCGACACCAGCCCCGGCGCGCCCCAGTGGAACGCGCGGGCCGACGCCGTCGCCCGGGCGGTCCGGCTCATCCAGGACGGGGTCGTCGACCGCGAAGGCGTCCCGGGCCTGGCCGGCCGGCTCGGCTACTCCACCCGGCAGATCGAGCGCCAGCTCCTCGCGGAACTGGGCGCCGGACCGCTGGCCCTCGCGCGCGCCCAGCGGGCGCAGACGGCCCGGGTCCTCATCGAGACCACCCCGCTTCCGATGGCCGAGCTCGCCTTCGCGGCCGGCTTCGCCTCGATCCGCACCTTCAACGACACCGTCCGCGAGGTCTTCGCCCTCACGCCCGGCGAACTGCGCGCCCGTGCCCACGGTCCGCGGGCAGCCGCACCCGCGGCCCCCGGGACGATCACCGTCCGGCTGCCGTTCCGCGCCCCCCTGAACCCCTCCAACCTCTTCGGCCACCTCGCCGCCACCGCCGTCCCCGGCGTGGAGGAGTGGCGGGACGGCGCCTACCGGCGCACCCTGGGCCTCCCCTACGGGCACGGCATCGTCGCCCTCACCCCGCGCCCCGACCACGTGCTGTGCCGGCTCTCGCTGACCGACCCGCGCGACCTCACCCACGCCATCAGCCGCTGCCGCCGGCTGCTCGACCTCGACGCCGACCCCGTCGCCGTCGACGAGCAGCTGCGCACCGACCCGCTGCTCGCGCCGCTCGTCGACGCGGCGCCCGGCCGACGGGTGCCGCGCACCGTGGACGCCGCCGAGTTCGCCGTGCGCGCGGTGCTCGGCCAGCAGGTGTCCACGGCCGCCGCCCGCACCCACGCGGCCCGACTGGTCACCGCGCACGGCGTCCCCGTCGAGGATCCGGAAGGCGGCCTCACCCACCTCTTCCCGACCCCCGGAGCGCTCGCCGGACTCGACCCGGAGCGCCTCGCCCTGCCCCGCAGCCGCCGTGCCACCCTGCTCACCCTGGTCACCGCGCTCGCCGACGGCAGCCTCGCCCTCGGCCCCGAGAGCGACTGGGCCGAGGCCCGCGCCCGGCTGCTCGCGCTGCCCGGCTTCGGCCCCTGGACCACCGAGGTGATCGCCATGCGGGCACTCGGCGACCCCGACGCCTTCCTCCCCGGGGACCTCGGTGTCCGCCGCGCCGCCCAGGGCCTCGGCCTGCCCTCGACCCCCGCCGCGCTCGTGGCCCGCGCAGCGCTGTGGCGGCCCTGGCGGGCCTACGCCGTCCAGTACCTGTGGGCCACCGACTCGCACCCGATCAACCACCTTCCCGCGTAAGGACCTTGCTCATGCCCACCGTGACGCACACGGTCGTGGACAGCCCCTACGACCTGCTGACCCTCGTCGCCGTCGACGGCGTGCTCAGCCGGATGTACATGACCGATCAGCGGCACCGCCCTCCGGAGGAGACCTTCGGCACCCCCGACCCGCGTCCCTTCACGGAGGCCGTGCGGCAGCTCGACGCCTACTTCGCCGGCGAACTCACCCGGTTCGACCTGCCGTTGCACCTGGCGGGCACGGAGTTCCAGCTCCGCGTCTGGGAGCAGCTCCGCCTCATCCCGTACGGCGAGACCCGCACGTACGGCGAACTGGCGGAGGCCCTGGGCAGTCCCGGCGCCTCGCGGGCGGTCGGCCTCGCCAACGGCAAGAACCCGGTCACGATCATCGTCCCCTGCCACCGGGTGATCGGTGCCGGCGGCAGTCTGACCGGCTACGGCGGCGGCCTGGACCGCAAGCAGCGCCTGCTCGCCTTCGAGTCGGGAACGGCGGCCCCCGACGCCCTCTTCTAGCGCAGGCGTTCCAGCAGGGCGGGCAGTGCCGTGCCGATCGGCTCGCGGACGATCTCGTCCGCGACCGGGTCGTACGGGGTGGGCTCGGCGTTCACGATGATCAGCCGGGCCCCGTGCTCCGCCGCGATCCCCGCGAGGGAGGCGGCCGGCTGCACCTGCAGGCTGGTCCCGACCGCGATGAACACCTGGGCGGCCTTCGCGATCGACATCGCCTGTCCCAGCACCTGCGGGTCGAGGTTCTGCCCGAACATCACCGTCGCCGTCTTCAGGATCCCGCCGCACGCGCGGCACGCCGGATCGGCCTCGCCGGCCCGCACCCGCTCCAGGGCCTCGGCGAGCGTGGAGCGGGTGTGACAGGACGTGCACACCACCGACCGCGCGGAGCCGTGCAGTTCGAGCACCTTGCGCTCCGGCACCCCGGCCGCCTGGTGCAGGCCGTCCACGTTCTGCGTGATCACCCGCAGCGCGTGGCCGCTCTTCTCGAACGCGGCGACGGCGTGGTGCGCCGCGTTCGGCTCGGCCGACAGGCCCGGCCCGTCGAGCCGCATCCGCCACGAGCGGCGGCGGATCTCCGGGTCGGCCATGTACGGCCCGTAGGTGACGAGCCGCTCGGCCTCCGGGTCGCGTGTCCACAGCCCGTCGGGACCCCGGTAGTCGGGGATGCCCGAGTCCGTGGAGATGCCTGCGCCGCTGAGAACCGCCACCATGGTCATGCGGCGAGCGTAGGTGGGCCGGAAGGCCTCCCGCGAGCCGATTACCGGGTGCTAGGTTCCCCGCATGGCCAAGGTGAACGTCTCCCTCGACGCCGAACTCGTCGTCGAGGTCATGGTCCTCGCCGGCATCGGCAGCCCCCAGGACGCCGTCGAGGCGGTCGTCCGCGACTACATCGCCCGCGGGCACCGCACCGAGGCCCGCACCGCCGCCCGCGAGGAGCCCCTGCGCAGCGGCGGACCGGTGCCACCGGAACCCGAGCGGGGCTGAGCGGCGACCGCCTGACTCCGTCACCGCGTACGCCTGACGGGCCGTCATCCCTCCCGGCGCGTCGGATCCAAGGTCCGCCACTCCGCCAGCTCGCCAGCCCTCAACCCGTCAGCTCCGCGAGCCGCACCGTCCGCTCCGCCAGCTCGCTGATCCGCACCCGGTCGAAGCCCGCGACCGCGCTGCGGACCCGGTCCTGCAGCGGCTCCGACCACTGGGGCGGGATCGCCGCGGCCCCGCACAGCACCCCGGCGACCGAACCGGCCGTCGCCCCGTTGGAGTCGGTGTCGAGGCCGCCCCGTACGGTGAGCGCGATGGTGCGGGTGAAGTCCCCCTCCCCGTAGAGGAGCCCGGCGGTCAGCACCGCCGCGTTCGGCACCGTGTGGATCCAGCCGAAGGCACCGGTCTCCTTCGCCAGCTCGGCGAGGGTCTCGGACCACTCCACGCCCGCCTCGTGCAGCGCCATCGTGTGCCGTACGGTCCGGGCCAGCCGGCTGCTCGCCGGGATCCGCTCCAGCGCGGTCGACAGGGCCGAGCGCGCGTCGGGTGCGGTGAACGCCGCCGCCACCAGCGCCGCCGCCCACATCGCCCCGTAGACCCCGTTCCCGGTGTGCGACAGGGCCGCGTCCCGGCGCGCCAGCGAGGCGGCCCGGCGCGGGTCGCCCGGCGAGGTCCAGCCGAAGACGTCGGCCCTGATCAGCGCCCCGATCCACTCCTGGTACGGGTTGTCGTAGGTCGCGGTCAGCGGCGGCTTCAGGCCGTTGGCCAGATTGCGGTAGGCCACCCGCTCCGCGGTGAAGGTCTGCAGATAGGGCAGGCGCAACAGCCACTGGTCGCCGACCTGCTCGGTGGTGAACGCGAAACCCCGGGTCTCCAGGAGGTGCAGCCCGAGGATCGAGTAGTCGATGTCGTCGTCCCGGCAGCTCCCGTGGATCCGGCCGCGCACGCACTGCGGCCACTCGGGCCGCAGCTCGAAGCCGTCCGCGCCGACCGCGGGAGGCGGGGGCAGATAGTCCGTCAGCGGCAGGGCGCCGGTCAGCTCCAGGTAGGCGTCGATGCGCTCGGGCGTCCAGTGCTCGCCGCTCTCGACCGGTTTGCCGAGCATGTTCCCGGCGATCCGCCCCGTCCAGCCGCCCAGGATCCGGTCGGCGAGTTCACTGTGCTTGAGCAGGCCCATGCCACCGGTCTACCCAATGCCGGGCCGGGCCGCGCGGCGACGCACCCGCCCGGCTGCGCGCGAGCGTCCCCTCCGTCGTCCACGGCCCTCCGCTGCCTGTCCCGCTCGTCCCCGCCCCGGTCCCGCTCGTCCCCGCCCCGGTCCCGCTCGTCCTCGCCCCGGTCCCGCTCGTCCCCGCCCCAGGCCCGGGACCTCCTCGCCCGGCGCAGCCGGCGGTGCCGCGAAGGCCCCTGCCCGCCGGCCCGCGTCCCCGACCGTCGTCCGCACCGCGTCCCGCACCCGGTGCAGCGCGTGGTGACGCGTTCCTGGCCGGGGTCGCCCAGCCCGCCAGCCCACTTCCGCGACGACCGCCGCCCTTCCGATCCCGATGACCTTCGCGTCGGGCCGAGACCTTTGTCCGGGGATTTGATCGATCAGTTGCGTGCCCGAGCGGCCCCTATGGTGCGGAATATCGCCTTATCAGGGGGTGGCACGCCGTCTGGCCGTCCGGATAGGGTCGGCCCTGGCGCGACTGCCTGTTCGAAAGCAAGGGATGCAAGGTGACGGACGGAGCAGTAACTGAGGTCGCACGCGTGCTCGTCGCGGCCGACAAGTTCAAGGGCTCGCTCACGGCCGTACAGGTCGCGGAGCGGGTCACAGCAGGTCTGCGACGGGTCGTCCCGGAGCTCGACGTGGAGACGCTGCCCGTCGCCGACGGCGGCGACGGCACCGTGGCCGCGGCCGTCGCGGCCGGGTTCGAGCGGCGTGAGGTCACGGTGACCGGTCCGCTCGGCGAGCCCGTCACGGCGGCGTTCGCGCTGCGCGGGACCACCGCGGTGGTGGAGATGGCGGAGGCCTCCGGCCTCCAGCTCCTGCCGACCGGGGTCTTCGCCGCGCTGACCGCCACGACGTACGGCTCCGGCGAGCTGCTGCGCGCGGCTCTCGACGCGGGCGCCACCTCGATCGTCTTCGGCGTCGGCGGCAGCGCCACCACCGACGGCGGCGCCGGCATGCTCGCCGCGCTGGGCGCCCGCTTCCTCGACGCCGACGGCGAGCCGGTCGGCCCCGGCGGCGCGGCCCTCGCGGGGCTCGCCACCGCCGACCTGTCGGGCGTCGATCCGCGGTTCGCCGACGTCGACCTCGTCCTCGCCAGCGACGTGGACAATCCGCTGACCGGCCCCAAGGGCTGCGCGGCCGTGTACGGCCCGCAGAAGGGCGCGAGCCCCGAGGACGTCGAGACCCTCGACGCGGCCCTCGCGCACTACGCGGGCGTCCTGGAGAAGGCGATCGGCCCCAAGGCCACCGAGCTCGCCGCCTCCCCGGGCGCGGGCGGCGCGGGCGGCATCGGCTACGGCGCCCTGCTGATCGGTGCGAGCTTCCGGCCCGGCATCGAGCTGATGCTGGAGGTCCTGGGCTTCGCCCCGGCTCTGGAGCGCGCCACGCTCGTGATCACCGGCGAGGGCTCCCTCGACGAACAGACCCTGCACGGCAAGGCCCCGGCGGGCGTCGCCGCGGCCGCCCGCGCGGCCGGCAAGGACGTCGTCGCGGTCTGCGGCCGGCTGGCCCTCGCCCCGGCGGCGCTGGGCGCCGCCGGGATCCGCCGCGCCTACCCGCTCACCGACCTGGAGCCCGAGCCCGCGAAGTCCATCGCGAACGCCGGCCCGCTCCTGGAGCAGGTGGCGGGGAACATCGCGCGGGACTTCCTGGCGTAGCTCCACCGGCCCCACACCCCCGGGCCGGGGCCCCGCCCCTGCCCGGCCCGTAACGGGGCACCCTTGCGAGAACCGCGCCCCCCACCACCAGGGGCGCCGCGCTCCTGCGGCGCTTCACCCTTCCGGCGGGCAGTCGCCCCACCCGCGGGCGGCGCACCCGCCCGTCGGGCCGCGCCTTCGCCCGTGCGGGCGCTCACCCCCCTGCGCGCGGGCAGTCGCCCCGCCGCGGACGGCGCCCACCCGCCCAAACCGCGCCCACGCTCACGCGTTTTTCGCCCCCTCTGGGCTATTGTCCCGCCGCGGCGGCGCCCATCTGCCCAGGCCCGTGCCTCGCGCGCCCGTGCGGGCGGCCGTCGTCCACCCCGCGTGTGGGTGGTCGTCCCGCCGGGGCGGCACCCATCCGCCCAAACCGCGCCCGTGCTCACGCGTGTTTCGCCCCCTCTGGGCGGTTGTGCCGCTGGGCGGCGCCCACCCGCCCAGGCCCGTGCCTCGCGCGCCCGTGCGGGCGGCCGTCGTCCACCCCCGTGTGGGCAGTCGTCCCGCTGGGGCGGACGGGTGGGCACACGGGACCGCGCCTGGCGGCGCGTCCGCCCCCTGCACCTGCCCGCACCACTACGGCGCCGTGCCCTCGCGGCCGGTGCCACAGCACGGGGCCCAGGCGCGGCAAGACGCGGCCCTCCCGTGGTGCCCACCCGTCGCGTCCCAGCGGGACGGCTGCCCACACCGGGGGGGCGGTGATGCCGGCACCCCGCGCTCCGGGGCTCACGGACCGGCGGGATACGTTGATCGAGAACGGCCGTGGCTCGGCCGCCGCACGGACGAGGGGACACGCGACGCGATGGAGATACGACACCTCACCGCCGAGGAGGTCCGTGAGCGGGCCGCTGACGGACTCGCCGGGCTCCTCGTCGACGCCGTCGACGGCGGGGCCTCCATCGGCTACCTGGCGCCCCTGGACCCGGCGGAGGCAGCCGACTGGTGGACACGGGCCGCGGACGACCGGGAGGTCTGGGCGGCGTACGGCTCCGCGGGCGACGTCCTGGGCGCGGTCACCCTCGTCCGCGACACCAAGGCGAACGGCCGCCACCGCGGCGAGATCGCCAAGCTGGTCGTCCACCGCGCGGCCCGCGGACGCGGCCTCGGGCCCCGCCTCCTCGCCACCGCCGAGGCCCACGCCGCCGCGACCGGCCTCACCCTGCTGGTCCTCGACACGGAGACCGACAGCCCCGCCGAACGCCTCTACCGGGCGGCGGGCTGGACCCGCGCCGGCGTGATCCCGGACTTCGCCGCCGACCCGGAGGGCACCCTGCGCCCCACCACGCTCTACTACAAGCGCGTCGGGCGCTGACCGTACGCGAAAGGGCCCCGGACGCGATCCGCGTCCGGGGCCCTTCCCGCTGTTCCGGCGTCCTACGGCAGCTGCGCCGCCTCCGCCTGTCGCGCCTCCCGGCTCTCGCGCCGGTTGTCGCGGAAGGTGTTCACTCGCCGGGCCGTCGCGAAGAGGGGGATCACGGCGCCCAGCACCACCTGGAGTGCGCAACCGGTCTGGAGCAGGAACGCCCCGCCCGGTGCGTCGAACGCCCACGCCGCGAGCATCGCCATGGCGCCGACGATCCAGCTGAGCATCGCCACCGCGAGGACACCCCGCGGCTTCGGGTACTCGACCCGGCTCACCATCAGCCAGGCCACACCGATGATCGCGAGCAGCGTCGGGATGAACGGCAGCTCCAGAAGGATGATCGACACGACGGTCAGCGCACCGAAGGGGCTCGGCATGCCCTGGAACATGCCGTCCTTCATCGTCACGCAGGAGAACCGCGCGAGTCTCAGCACCACCGCGAGCAGGACCACGATCGCGGCCACGGCCGAGACCTTCTGCTGCGCGTCGTCCGCGACCATGCCGTAGACGAGCACGAAGTAGGCCGGGGCGAGACCGAAGCTGATCAGGTCCGACAGGTTGTCGAGCTCGGCACCCATCGGCGAGCTGCGGAGCTTGCGCGCCACGATGCCGTCGAAGAGATCGAAGATCGCCGCGGCCAGCATCAGGATCACGGCGGTGGCGGCGCTGTTGCGCGCCATGCCGGTCTCGCTGCTTCCGGTGAGGTGCGGGATGAGGATGCCCGTGGTGGTGAAGTACACCGCCATGAAGCCACACGTGGCGTTACCGAGCGTGAGGGCGTCCGCTATGGACAGCCTCAGCGACAGCGGCATCTCCTCGGCGTCCTCGGCGGCGTCCGCCTCGGCCTCGGCCACCCATTCGGCCGCACGTGTGTCGGGATCAATCACGGTCAATGCGAGTCACCCCCGCGGTCGTGGCCTGGCCGACCTCGACGGCGACCTCGACACCCTCCGGGAGGTAGATGTCGACGCGCGAGCCGAAGCGGATCAGACCGATCCGGTCGCCCTGCTCGACCTTCGTCCCCTGCGGGATGTACGGCACGATCCGCCGGGCGACGGCACCCGCGATCTGCACCATCTCGATGTCGCCGAGCTCCGTGTCGAAGTGCCAGACAACGCGCTCGTTGTTCTCGCTCTCCTTGTTGAACGCCGGCACGAAGCCGCCGGGGACGTGCTCCACGGACGTCACCGTGCCGGCCAGCGGCGCGCGGTTGACGTGGACGTTCAGGGGGCTCATGAAGATGGCGACGCGGGTGCGTCCGTCCTTCCACGGCATGATGCTCTGCACCACGCCGTCGGCGGGCGAGATGACCCGGCCCTGAGCGATCTCGCGCTCGGGGTCGCGGAAGAACCACAGCATGCCGGCCGCGAGAGCGGTGACCGGCACGGCGACGGCCGCGGCGCGCTTCGACTTGCGGGCGCGCGCGAGGCTCAGCGCCGCGGTGGCGACGGTCGGCAGAAGCCACGGCGATGCTCCGCGTGCGATGCGTGCGCCCTTGAGGCTGTCGCGGTGTGCAGAGGTTTGGCTGTGGGGCATGGATGACCTTCGTAGCGGATGATGCCGCGCTGGCAACGGGGGGACGGCGGCTTTCCGGCGATGCTATCGGTTGCGAGCCGCAACTGGGCAAGCCAGCAGCTGAGTCGGCGGCCGGAAGACGAACACGGGGTGTGATCTTCTTCGCGGCCGAACCGACTCAAAAGCGACAATCAACCCTGGAACCGGTACTCCTCGAGCAGCCGACGACCAATGATCATTTTCTGGATCTCGGCGGTACCTTCGCCGATGAGCAGCATCGGGGCCTCGCGGTAGAGGCGCTCGATCTCGTACTCCTTGGAGAAGCCGTATCCACCGTGAATGCGGAAGGCATCCTCGACGACCTCCTTGCAGTATTCAGAGGCGAGGTACTTCGCCATGCCTGCTTCGAGGTCGTTTCGTTCCCCGGAGTCCTTTTTGCGTGCTGCGTTGACCATCATGGCATGAGCGGCCTCGACCTTGGTAGCCATTTCGGCCAGCTTGAACTGGATCGCCTGGTGCTGGGCGATCGGCTTTCCGAAAGTGTGACGCTGTTGGGCATACTGGACGCCCAGTTCGAAAGCACGCTGTGCGACGCCGCAACCACGGGCCGCCACGTTCACGCGGCCGACCTCGACGCCGTCCATCATTTGGTAAAACCCTCGGCCGGTGACCCCGCCGAGGACCCGATTGGCCGGAATGCGCAGTCCGTCCATGATGAGTTCGGTCGTGTCGACGCCCTTGTAACCCATCTTGTCGATCTTCCCGGGGATGGTGAGGCCGGGGCGGACCTCTCCGAAGCCGGGCTCCTTCTCGACGAGGAAGGTCGTCATCGACTTGTGGGGGGCGGTCCCCTCGGGGTGTCCTTCGTCACTTCGGACGAGAACCGCGACCAGCGTTGACGTGCCGCCGTTCGTCAGCCACATCTTCTGGCCGTTGAGGACGTACTCGTCGCCGTCCTTGACCGCCTTCGAGGTGATCGCCGACACGTCCGAGCCGAGACCCGGCTCCGACATCGAGAACGCGCCGCGCGTCTCGCCGGCCGCCATGCGCGGCAGGAAGTAGTCCTTCTGCTCCTGCGTGCCGTGCTGCTTCAGCATGTACGCCACGATGAAGTGGGTGTTGATGATGCCGGACACCGACATCCAGCCGCGCGCGATCTCCTCCACGCACAGCGCGTAGGTGAGCAGCGACTCACCCAGGCCCCCGTACTCCTCGGGGATCATCAGACCGAAGACGCCGAGCTCCTTGAGCCCGTCCACGATCTGCTGGGGGTACTCGTCACGGTGCTCCAGCTCCGTGGCGACCGGGATGATCTCCTTGTCGACGAAGTCCCGGACCGTGGCGAGGATCTCCTGCTGGACGTCGGTCAGACCGTGGGTCTGGGCGAGTCGCGCCATGACTACTTCCCCTGTTCCTTCAGCTCCGGGCGGCCGGGCTGCTCGCCGCCGCGCGCGTCGATGTACTCGGCGGTCGGGACCATCACCTTGCGGCGGAAGACGCACACCAGGGTGCCGTCCTGCTTGTAGCCCTTGGTCTCGACGTAGACGATGCCGCGGTCGCTCTTCGACTTCGACGGCGTCTTGTCCAGGACCGTGGTCTCGCCGTAGATGGTGTCGCCGTGGAAGGTCGGCGCCACGTGGCGCAGCGACTCGATCTCCAGGTTGGCGATGGCCTTGCCGGAGACGTCCGGCACGGACATGCCGAGCAGCAGCGAGTAGATGTAGTTGCCGACGACGACGTTCTTCTTGAAGTCCGTCGTGTTCTCCGCGTAATTCACATCCATGTGCAGCGGGTGGTGGTTCATCGTCAGCAGACAGAAGAGGTGGTCGTCGTACTCGGTGACCGTCTTCCCGGGCCAGTGCTTGTAGACGGCGCCGATCTCGAACTCTTCGTAGGTGCGGCCGAACTGCATGGACTCAGGCCTCCGGGATCTCGAACTTGGTGGTGCGCTGCATGCCGGCGGCACGGCCCTTGCCGGAGATGACCAGGGCCATCTTGCGGGAGGCCTCGTCGATCATCTCGTCGCCGAGCATCGCGGAGCCCTTCTTCCCGCCGGCCTCGGACGTGTAGTAGTCGTACGCGTCGAGGATCAGCTCGGCGTGGTCGAAGTCCTCCTGCGAGGGCGAGAAGATCTCGTTCGCCGCGGCGACCTGGTCCGGGTGCAGCACCCACTTGCCGTCGAAGCCCAGGGCGGCGGCGCGCTGCGCGACCGCGCGGTAGCCCTCCTGGTTGCGGATCTGCAGGTAGGGGCCGTCGATCGCCTGGAGGTTGTTGGCGCGTGCGGCCATCAGGATGCTCATCAGGATGTGGTGGTAGGCGTCCGCCGGGTAGCCGGGCGGCTGCTCGCCGACGACCAGGGACTTCATGTTGATGGAGGCCATGAAGTCGGCCGGGCCGAAGATGATCGTCTCCACGCGCTGCGAGGCCTGGGCGATCGCGTTCACGTTGGTGAGGCCCTGGGCGTTCTCGATCTGCGCCTCGATGCCGATCTTGCCGACCTCGAAGCCCATGGTCTTCTCGATCTGGGTGAGCAGCAGGTCGAGCGCGACGATCTGCTCGGCGTTCTGCACCTTCGGCAGCATGATGCAGTCGAGGTTCTGGCCGGCGCCCTCGACGACGGTGACGACGTCACGGTACGTCCAGTGGGTCGTCCAGTCGTTGACGCGGACCACGCGGGTCTTGCCGGTCCAGTCGCCCTCGTTCAGGAACTTGACGATGGTGTGCCGGGCCTCCGGCTTGGCCAGCGGCGCGCACGCGTCCTCCAGGTCCAGGAAGACCTGGTCGGCGGCGAGACCCTGGGCCTTCTCGAGGAAGCGCGGGTTCGAGCCGGGCACCGCGAGGCAGGAGCGGCGGGGGCGCAGCCGGTTCACGGGCGTGCTGGTCATGCGGGGACCTCCGTACTTTCAAGGGGGCTGAGCTGGTTCGCTTTCCGGATCTCGTCGACGATACGGCCGATGATCCCGGTGATGCCGAAGTCCTTCGGGGTGAAGACCGCGGCCACGCCGGCCGCCTTGAGCTCCTCGGCGTCCGCGTTCGGGATGATCCCGCCGACGACCACCGGGATGTCGGCCGCGCCGGCCTCCTTCAGGCGGTCGAGGACGTCCGGCACGAGCTGGGCGTGCGAGCCGGAGAGGATCGACAGGCCGACGGCGTGCACGTCCTCCTCCAGGGCCGCGTCCACGATCTGCTCCGGCGTCAGCCGGATGCCCTGGTAGACCACCTCGAACCCGGCGTCGCGGGCCCGCACGGCGATCTGCTCGGCGCCGTTGGAGTGTCCGTCCAGACCCGGCTTGCCGACCAGGAAGCGCAGCTTGCCCACGCCCATGTCCTGGGCGGTGCGGTCCACCTTGCGGCGCACCTCGGCGAGCGGGGAGCCCTCCTCGGCCGGGACGGCCACGGGAGCGGAGGAGACCCCGGTCGGTGCGCGGTACTCGCCGAAGACCTCGCGCAGCGCCCCGGCCCACTCGCCGGTCGTCACGCCCGCGCGGGCGCACTCCAGGGTGGCTTCCATGAGGTTGCCGGTCCCCTTGGCGGCCTCCTTCAGTCGCTCCAGGGCCTTGCAGGGCCGCGGGTGGTTGAAGGGCGGCTGGTAGCGGGTGTCGCGCCAGGTGCCGAGGGCGGACACGACCCGGGCCTCGACGGCCGGGTCGACCGTCTGGATCGCGGTGTCCAGGTCGGAGGTGAGCGGGTTCGGCTCGGTCGTCTCGAAGATGTTGACGCCGACGATCTTCTCCTCGCCGGACTCGATCCGGGCGCGCCGCTCGGCGTGCGAGGAGACCAGCTGGGCCTTCAGGTAGCCGGACTCGACGGCCGCCATGGCGCCGCCCATCTCCTGGATCCGCTCGATCTCCGCGAGGCACTCGGCGACCAGCGCCTCGACCTTGGCCTCGATGACGTGCGAGCCGGCGAAGATGTCCTCGTACTCCAGGAGGTCCGACTCGTGCGCGAGGACCTGCTGGATGCGGAGCGACCACTGCTGGTCCCAGGGGCGCGGCAGGCCGAGCGCCTCGTTCCAGGCCGGGAGCTGGACGGCGCGCGCGCGTGCGTCCTTCGACAGCGTCACGGCCAGCATCTCCAGGACGATCCGCTGGACGTTGTTCTCCGGCTGGGCCTCGGTCAGACCGAGCGAGTTGACCTGCACGCCGTACCGGAAGCGGCGCTGCTTGGCGTTCTCGATGCCGTAGCGCTCGTGGGTGATGGTGTCCCAGATGCGGCCGAAGGCGCGCATCTTGCACATCTCCTCGACGAAGCGGACGCCGGCGTTCACGAAGAACGAGATCCGGGCGACGACCTCGCCGAACCGCTCCTCCGGGACCTGACCCGAGTCGCGGACGGCATCGAGGACCGCGATCGCGGTGGACATCGCGTACGCGATCTCCTGGACCGGAGTGGCCCCCGCCTCCTGCAGGTGGTAGCTGCAGATGTTGATCGGGTTCCACTTCGGGATGTGGTTGACCGTGTACGCGATCATGTCCGTCGTGAGGCGGAGCGAGGGGCCGGGCGGGAAGACGTGCGTCCCGCGCGACAGGTACTCCTTCACGATGTCGTTCTGGGTGGTGCCCTGGAGCTGGGTGATGTCCGCGCCCTGCTCCTCGGCGACCACCTGGTAGAGCGCCAGCAGCCACATGGCGGTGGCGTTGATGGTCATCGAGGTGTTCATCTGCTCCAGGGGGATGTCCTGGAACAGCCGCCGCATGTCACCGAGGTGAGAGACGGGCACCCCGACCCGGCCGACCTCGCCGCGGGCGAGGATGTGGTCGGGGTCGTAGCCGGTCTGCGTGGGCAGGTCGAACGCGACCGAGAGGCCGGTCTGGCCCTTGGCGAGGTTCCGCCGGTAGAGCTCGTTCGACGCCTCGGCGGTCGAGTGACCGGCATACGTCCGCATGAGCCACGGCCGGTCCTTCTGACGCTCTGTCATCTGTGGTCCCGGGGTCAGATGTTACGGAAGCGGTTGATGGCGTCGATGTGCTTGGCGCGCATCTCCGGGTTGCGGACCCCGAGGCCCTCCTCCGGGGCGAGGGCGAGCACGCCGACCTTGCCCTGGTGCAGGTTGCGGTGCACGTCGTACGCGGCCTGGCCGGTCTCCTCCAGGGAGTAGACCTTGGAGAGGGTCGGGTGGATCTTGCCCTTGGCGATCAGGCGGTTGGCCTCCCACGCCTCGCGGTAGTTGGCGAAGTGCGAGCCGATGATGCGCTTCAGGGACATCCACAGGTAGCGGTTGTCGTACTGGTGCATGTAGCCCGAGGTCGAGGCGCAGGTGGTGATGGTGCCGCCCTTGCGGGTGACGTAGACCGAGGCGCCGAAGGTCTCGCGGCCCGGGTGCTCGAAGACGATGTCGATGTCCTCGCCGCCGGTCAGCTCGCGGATCTTGGAGCCGAAGCGCTTCCACTCCCGCGGGTCCTGGGTGTTCTCGTCCTTCCAGAACTTGTAGCCCTCGGCGTTGCGGTCGATGACCGCCTCGGCGCCCATGGACCGGCAGATGTCGGCCTTCTCGGGGGAGGAGACGACGCAGATCGGGTTGGCGCCGCCGGCCAGCGCGAACTGGGTGGCGTAGGAGCCGAGGCCGCCGCTGGCGCCCCAGATGAGGACGTTGTCGCCCTGCTTCATGCCGGCGCCGTTGCGGGAGACCAGCTGGCGGTACGCGGTGGAGTTGACCAGGCCGGGGGAGGCGGCCTCCTCCCAGGTCAGGTGGTCGGGCTTCGGCATCAGCTGGTTGGACTTGACCAGGGCGATCTCGGCGAGGCCGCCGAAGTTGGTCTCGAAGCCCCAGATGCGCTGCTCGGGGTCGAGCATCGTGTCGTTGTGGCCGTCCGAGGACTCCAGCTCGACGCTCAGGCAGTGCGCGACGACCTCGTCGCCGGGCTTCCAGGAGTTGACGCCCGGGCCGGTGCGCAGGACCACGCCCGCGAGGTCGGAGCCGATGATGTGGTACGGCAGGTCGTGGCGCTTGGTGAGCTCGGACAGGCGTCCGTAGCGCTCCAGGAAGCCGAAGGTCGACACGGGCTCGAAGATCGAGGTCCAGACCGAGTTGTAGTTCACGGAGGAGGCCATGACGGCGACCAGCGCCTCGCCCGGGCCGAGCTCGGGGAGCGCGACATCGTCCAGGTGGAGCGACTTGCGCGGGTCCTTGTCGCGGCTCTCGACCCCGGCGAACATCTCGGCCTCGTCCTTGTGGACGGTCACGGCGCGGTACGACTCGGGGAGCTTGATGTTGGCGAAGTCGGCCGAGGTGGAGTCGGGCGACTGGATCGCGTCCAGGATGTCCTTCACGGGATGCCTCCGGCGGTGCGGCGCCCACGGGGGGCGCGCTGAGGGTTACGTCGGGGTGTGCTGCTGTGGAGGTGTGCCGTCGGTTCGGCGCGGGTGGTGCTGTGGCGGCGCCGTGTGGGGCGCGCAAGGTTGCCTGTGACGCAGGCGTCCGGGCGCACGCGGGGGATCGCTTGTGGGGACAGCCGGCGAGCGAGGTGATCTCTGCGCGCCGGCCGCCCGGACAACATCAACGTATGGCACGCCGTGTCACCTGACAAGGCACTGCGTGCCAACAATTTCACTCAGATGCAATCCGGTGGTCACGGATGAGCGATGATCGATCGAAAATGCCCCTGAACTGGGCGGATGTGCCATCGGCGGCGCACCGGCAGGGCCGGAGAACGACGAGGGCCGCCCCCGGAAAACGGGGGCGGCCCTCTCGTGGAGTGTTCTGCGCGGGTGTCTCAGCCCTTCTGCAGCGCCTGCTGGATGGTCCGCATGACCTCGTCCAGCGGAGCATCCGTCCGGGCGACGGCGACCACCACGTCGCCCGTCAGGGAGGCGGTGGCGGCGGCCGCCGGGGCATCCGGTTCCGCGGCGGTGACGGGAGCGCCGGGCACGGCCGGCCGGGCGCCTATGCCCGTGCCGAAGGTCTCCCGCACGATCGCGAAGGCGTGGTCCAGCTGGGCCTCCACGTCGCCGTGGCCGCCCGCGCGCAGCCAGCGGCGCAGCACGTGGTTGTGGGCGGTGACGACCGCGGAGGCGGCCACCTCGGCCAGCAGCGGGTCGTCGTTGCCGTCGTGGTGGTCGCGCTCGTCGAAGTGACCGAGCAGATAGCGGGTGAAGAGGCGCTCGTAGCGTGCCACCGAGGCGATCTCGCGCTCCCGCAGCGTCGGCACCTCGCGGGTCAGCCGGTACCGCTCGACCGACACCGCGGGAGAGCCCGCGTACATCTTCATGACTTCCTTGATGCCCCGGCACACCGTGTCGAGCGGGTGCTCGTGCGGCGGGGCGGCGTTCAGGACCGCCTCCGCGCGCACCAGCGTGTCGTCGTGGTCGGGGAAGATCGCCTCTTCCTTGGAGCGGAAGTGCCGGAAGAAGGTCCGGCGGGCCACCCCGGCCGCCGCCGCGATCTCGTCGACCGTCGTGGCCTCGTACCCCTTGGTGGCGAAGAGCTCCATGGCCGCGGCGGCCAGCTCCCGGCGCATTTTCAGCCGCTGGGCGGCGGCGCGGGTCCCCGCCGCGCTCTCCGGGGAGTCGGGCGTGGACGTGGCACGGGGTGTCTTCGCGGCCTTGGACATGTCCCGAACGTACTGCATCGGAGCGGGAGTGTGCCCAGGTGGGGGAGGGGAGCCCGGCCCGGCACCGACGGTGCCCGACGGGCTGAGCAGCCCTCCCCACCCCCCGTACGGCTCGCCGTGGGCCTCAGCGACGGGCATATTCGCGGAAGCCGCGCCCCGTCTTGCGGCCCAGGCAGCCCGCGGCCACCAGGTGCTCCAGGAGCGGCGCCGGGGCGAGGCCCGGGTCGCGGAACTCGCGGTGCAGCACCTTCTCGATGGCCAGCGAGACGTCCAGGCCGACCACGTCCAGGAGCTCGAACGGCCCCATCGGGTAGCCACCGCCCAGCTTCATCGCGGCGTCGATGTCGTCCAGCGTGGCGTAGTGCTCCTGGACCATCTTGATCGCGTTGTTCAGGTACGGGAAGAGCAGCGCGTTGACGATGAAGCCGGCCCGGTCGCCGCAGTCCACGCCGTGCTTCTTGATCTTCGCCGTGACCTCGCGGACGGTCGCGTGGACGTCGTCGGCGGTCAGGACCGTACGGACGATCTCCACCAGCTTCATCGCGGGCGCCGGGTTGAAGAAGTGCATCCCGATGACGTCCTGCGGGCGCGAGGTGGCCTTGGCGCAGGCGACGACGGGCAGCGAGGAGGTCGTGGTGGCGAGCACCGCGCCCGGCTTGCAGATCTTGTCCAGGCGGGCGAACAGGTCCTGCTTGATCCCCAGGTCCTCGGCGACCGCCTCGACCGCCAGGTCGACCTCGGCGAAGGCGTCCAGCGAGCCGGCCGGGACGATCCGGGCCAGCGTCTCGTCGCGCGCCTCGGCGGTCATCCGGCCCTTGTCCACGGAACGGCCCAGGGACTTGGCGATGCGGGCCTTGGCGGTGTCGGCCTTCTCCTGCGAGCGGGCGGCGAGGACGACCTCGTAACCGGCCTTCGCGAAGACCTCCGCGATGCCGGAGGCCATGGTGCCCGAGCCGGCGACGCCGACCGAGCGGACCTCGCGGCTCTCGCCGGCGGCGGCGGCCTCCAGCGGGGTGAGCGCGTCGCGGACGACGGTGCCGGAGCCCGGGGTCTCGTACGTGTAGAAGCCGCGGCCCGACTTGCGGCCGGTCAGGCCCGCCTCGCTGAGCTGCTTGAGGATCGGCGCCGGGGCGTGCAGCCGGTCCTGCGAGGAGGCGTACATGGCGTCCAGGACCGTACGGGCGGTGTCGATGCCGACCAGGTCGAGCAGCGCCAGCGGGCCCATCGGCAGGCCGCAGCCGAGCCGCATCGCGGCGTCGATGTCCTCGCGGGAGGCGTACTTGGCCTCGTACATGGCGGCGGCCTGGTTGAGGTAGCCGAAGAGCAGCCCGTCGGCGACGAAGCCGGGGCGGTCGCCGACCGCGACGGGCTCCTTGCCCAGCTCCTGCGCGAGCCGGGTCACGGCGTCCACGGCCTGCGGGGCGGTCAGAACCGAGGAGACGACCTCGACCAGCTTCATGGCCTGGACCGGCGTGAAGAAGTGCAGGCCGAGCACGCGCTCGGGGTGGGCCGAGTCGGCGGCGAGCCGCGTGACCGAGAGCGCGTTGGTGCCGGTGGCGAGGACCGTGTCGGGCCGGACGATGTCGTCCAGGGCCCGGAAGACCTCCTGCTTGGTCTCGTACGACTCGGGCACGACCTCGATCACGAGGTCGGCGTCGGCGGCCGCCTGGAGGTCGGAGAAGGTGCGGAAGCGGGCGAGGACGTCCTGCCGCTCCTCCTCGGTGATGCGCTCACGGGCCACCGCGCGGGCGGTGGAGGCCTCCAGGGCGGCGACGGCCTTGGCGGCCGCGGTCTCGCTGATGTCGATGCCGATGACCTCGCGGCCGGCCCGGGCGAGCACATCGGCGATACCGGTGCCCATGGTGCCGAGACCGACGACGGCGATGGTGGAGAGAGGGGTGTCCATCAGGGGACTCCTGGGAGAAGAGTGACGACTGAAGGCAGTGCGCGAAAGAAGAGGGATCGCGGTGGGCCCAGAGGGTGGGTGAAGAGGCGACGGACCCTGTCCCGGAGTCACGCCGAAAACTGCCGAACCGAACGAACTTCCCCACACCATCGGTATGGGGTGGCCCCAAGACGGCTGCGTCACCAGGCCGTCGGGGGAAGTGCGGGGGGTGACCCGCTCACCTGAGATTAACTGCCCGGTAACGAGCGCGCCAGTCCCGGGAAGTTGGGAACAATGTGATCTGGGTCGCGGATAGTCTGCGGAATATGAATTTCGCTGCGGATCCCGAATTCTGCTCGATGATCGATCGTTTGCGAGAAGAGATCGAGAATGACCGCGGAGAGGTTCCCGCGGCATTCGAAGAACTCGCCGGGCCACTCGGAGCGGAGGAACTCCACCACGCCCTCACCGCCCCCGGACAGCCGCTGTGGGCCCGGGAGATCGCCGCGTTCCGGCTCGGCCTCGCCGGCGACCCGCGCGCCTTCGAGGCCCTCGTCCTCCTCCTCAACCACCGCGACCCCGAGCGCTGCGTCTCCGCCGCCCACGCGCTCACCCGGCTCGGCGACCCCCGCACCGCCCGCGCCGCCGCCGCGCTCGCCACCAACGAACTCCGCGTCGCCTACGCCCTGCTGCCGGTCAGGCTGCTCGCCGCCCTGCGCGCCCCCGAGAGCGTCCCCGCCCTCGTCGCGGTCCTCCGGCGCCGCCTCGCGCCCGCCGACCCGCACTGGCGTGTCGGCCTCGCCTGCGTCGAGGGCCTCGGCGCGCTCGGCGACCCGGGCGCCCGCGAGGTCCTGGAGGCGGCCCTGCCGCACCCGAGGTTCGGGGGACCGGCGCGCGAGGCGTTGGGACGGCTCGGCCCGTGAAACCGCGCCTGCCCGAAACCGGCCGCCCCCCACCGGCACGCCGGGCACCCCCTGGGTGTCCCTGGGCTCCCGGCGGATCAGGCCCGGCCGGTCTCCCGGTTCTCGGAGTCCTCGGGTATCAGCGCGAACGCCTCTATCTCGATGACGAGTTCGGGCCGGACGAGGGCGGTCACCTGGACCGCCGAACTGGCCGGCAGCGGGAGCGCGCCGAAGGCCGCGTCGCGGGCGGCGCGGATCGCGGGCAGGTGCGCCATGTCCGTCACGAAGTACGTCAGCTTCACGACGTCCGCGAAGTCCGCGCCGGCGGCGGCCAGGCAGCGGCCGAGGTTCGTGAACACCTGGTGGGCCTGGGCGGCCGCGTCGCCGGCGCCGACGACCGCGCCCTCGGCGTCGAGGGCGATCTGCCCGGACACGGCCACGAACCGGCCGGTGCCCCACACGACATGGCTGTACTGCGGGCTGGGCGCGAGGCCCTCCGGGGCGGACACATGGGTCAGGTGCGTGCTCATGGCTCACATCCTGGCGCACACCACTGACACTCCGGTCCGCCCCCGGGCAACCTGTGGACAACTCCCGGCCCACCCGGTCGGGCGGCTCAGCGCACCTGGCCGAGCATCCCGTGCAGCGTGGCGCCGGCGTCCCGGGCGCTGCCGCGGGTCGCCGTGGCCTTGGCGGGTGTCGGCTCCGGCAGCGTCTCGCAGACCGCGTCCGCCTCCGCGCCCCCGGCTCCGCGCGGGACCGTGCCGGTGGAGAGGTAGCCGACGAGGTGGTCGTCCATGCAGTCATTGCCCGCCAGCGTCACGCCGTGGTTGCCGCCGCCCTCCTCGACGACCAGGCTGGAGCCGCCCACCATCCGGTGCAGGGCGATCCCGCCCTCGAACGGGGTGGCCGCGTCCTCGGTGGCCTGGAGGATCAGCACCGGCGGCAGGTCGTCGTTGGTGACGTCCGGCGGAGTCAGCGAGTCGACCGGCCAGAACGCGCACGGCGCGTTGTACCAGGCGTTGTTCCAGGTCGAGAACGGCGCCTTGGCGTGCACGTCCCAGTTGTCCGCGTGCCAGACGTTCCAGTCCCGCGGCCAGGCCGCGTCCCGGCACTGGACGCTGGTGTAGACCGAGTAGCCGTTCTCGGCCGAGGAGTCCGCGGCGCCGAAGGCCTCGTACGCCTTCACCAGCGGAGCCGCGTCCTTGTCGTTGACGTACGCGGCGAACGCGGTCGCCAGTCGCGGCCAGTAGCCGTTGTAGTAGCCGCCCGGCAGGAAGGTGTCCTCCAGCTCGCCGGGGCCGACCTTGCCGCCGGCGGGCGTCGCCCGCAGCGCCTCGCGCATCCGGTACCAGGCGGCCTCGACGGCCGCCGGGTCCGTGCCGAGCCGGTAGGCGGCGTCGTTGCGCGCCACCCAGGCGGTGAAGTCCTTCTGCCGGGCGTCGAAGGCGTAGTCCTGCGCGATGTTGTCCTCGTACCAGACGCCGTGCGGGTTGACGACGGAGTCCAGCGCCATGCGGCGCACCCGCTCGGGGTAGAGCCGCGCGTACACCGCGCCGAGGTAGGTGCCGTACGAGTAGCCGAGATAGTTGATCTTCGGCGCGCCGAGCGCCGCGCGGATGGCGTCCAGGTCCCGGGCGGTGGAGACGGTGTCGATGTGCGGCAGGACGTCGGCGTACTTCTCGCCGCAGGCCCTGGCGAAGACCTCGGCGCGCTCGACACCGATCCGTTCGCTCTCGGCGTCGGTCGGCACGGAATCCGGGCGCACGGGGGCGAAGTGGCCCGGGCGGCAGTTCAGGGCGGGCTCGCTCTTGCCGACGCCGCGGGGGTCGAAGCCGATGACGTCGTACTGCGCGGCCACCTTCGCGGGCAGCGAGGCCGCGACGTAGCCGGCCATCCCGCGTCCGCTGCCCCCGGGGCCGCCGGGGTTGACCAACAGCGGGCCCTGGTAGGCCTTCGCCGTGTGCGGGACCCGGGTCAGGGCCAGGCTGATCGTCCGGCCGGCCGGGTCGTCGTGGTCGAGCGGCACCTTCAGGGTGGCGCACTGGAGCTTCGGGTAGGCCTTGGTGGCGCAGTCGGTCCAGGCGAGCCGGGCGACGGGGCGGGGTGTCGGTGCGGGGCCGTTCGCGGCCGAGGCGGACGGGGTGGCGGGCAGGACGGTGACCGTCCCGGCGGCCAGCGCCCCAGCGGCGATCAGCACTCCTGCGCGTGTTCTCATACGGCGTCCGTGCCCGGATCCGGGCGCGGTGGGACCGTTCCGGCCGAGAGTTGACCCGATCAGCGGAGGTGACACGCCGTCAAAGGGTCGCGCGGGAGGGCGTCGCGCGCGGTGTCACAGCAGGGTGAGCTGCTCGGCCTCCGGCACGCGCGCGTGGTGCTCGGGGAGAGGCGTCCGACGCGGTGAGCTCCGGCGGTCGTTCGGGCCTATGCCGAACTCGGCGGCCAGCTCGTGCACCTGACGGGTGATCCGGCGCTGGTACCAGGTCGGCGCGTAGGCCCCGGCCGCGTACATGCGCTCGTAGCGTCCGACCAGTTCGGGGTGGTGCCGGCGCAGCCACGCGAAGAACCACTCGCGGGCCCCGGGCCGCAGGTGCAGCACGAGCGGCGTGACGGAGGTGGCACCGGCCTCGGCGACGGCGCGGACGGTGTCGCGCAGCTGCTCGGGCCGGTCACCGAGGAAGGGGACGACCGGGGCCATCAGGACTCCGCACCCGATGCCGTGGCCGGTGAGGGTCCGTACGACGTCCAGCCGGCGCTCCGGGGCGGGGGTGCCGGGCTCGATCGTGCGCCACAGCTCCCGGTCGGTGAAGCCGACGGAGACGGAGACGCCCACCTCGGTGACCTCGGCGGCCTGCCGGATCAGGTCCAGGTCGCGCAGGATCAGCGTCCCCTTGGTGAGGATCGAGAACGGGTTGGCGTAGTCCCGCAGGGCCTCCAGGATGCCCGGCATCAGCCGGTAGCGGCCCTCCGCCCGCTGGTAGCAGTCCACGTTCGTGCCCATCGCGATGTGCGCGCCCTGCCAGCGGCGGGAGGCGAGCTGTCCGCGGACCAGCTCCGGCGCGTTCACCTTGACCACGATCTGTGAGTCGAAGCCGATGCCGGTGTCGAGGTCCAGGTAACTGTGGGTCTTGCGGGCGAAGCAGTACACGCACGCGTGCGTGCAGCCGCGGTACGGGTTGACCGTCCACTCGAACGGCATGCGGGAGGCGCCGGGCACCCGGTTGACGATCGAGCGGGCGCGCACCTCGTGGAAGGTGATGCCGCGGAACTCTGGCGTGTCGAAGGTGCGGGTGGTGACCGCGTCCGCGCCGAACAGCGCGCTCTCGGCCAGGGCGGCGGGGCTGCCGGCGGAAGCAGAGCCGTCGGCCAGACGATCCCATCTCATGGACGCCTCCTCGGGGGACGGGGTGGTCCCAGATTAGAACACATGTTCCCTTGATCGCCGCAACCCGGATTTTGGGCCCCGGCGCCCAGGTGGTTGGCTTGGCCCGTATCCCCCGAAAGCACCACGAGAACAAGCTGGAGGAAGCGCCATGGCGCAGGTCGAGGCCACGACGGAGCGGATCATCGCCGCCGACGCGGAGACGGTGTTCGACGCCCTCGCCGACTACACCGGGACGCGCGAGAAGCTGCTCCCCGAGCACTTCAGCGAGTACGAGGTGCGCGAGGGCGGGGACGGGGAGGGGACCCTCGTCCACTGGAAGCTCCAGGCCACCAGCAAGCGCGTCCGCGACTGCCTCCTGGAGGTCACCGAGCCCACCGACGGGCAGCTCGTGGAGAAGGACCGCAACTCCTCCATGGTCACCACCTGGACCGTCACCCCGGCCGGCGAGGGCAGGTCCAAGGCCGTCGTCAGCACCGTGTGGAACGGCGCCGGCGGCATCGGCGGCTTCTTCGAGAAGACCTTCGCTCCCAAGGGGCTCGGCCGCATCTACGACGCGCTGCTCGCCAAGCTCGCCACCGAGGTCGAGAAGTAGGGCCGAGAGGCCGCGTCGAGAAGTAGCCTCGGGAAACCGGAACCCCGAAGTAACGCCCGGACCGGTCACCGATTCGAGTGGTTTCCCCGCGACCCCCGAAAGAGCGCCCGGCGCACTCGGGGGTCGCGCGTTTCCCGGCAAAGCCCCTGATGAGCGCCCCAAGTGCGCCCGCCCGCAGGGACGTTGAACATCCGGCGCCCCGCCCTCCTCCCGTACCGCCCGACTTGCTCCCGCTTCGCGCCCAATGCGAAGAATGGCGCGCGCAGACGCCGTGACGAGGGGAGCAGCACGTGGGTGCGATCACGCTGGCCGAGGACGCCAGGGACGCCGAGGGCCCGGAGCCGCACCTCGCCGTCGACACGACCGGCCCGACCGGCCCGACCGGCCCACCCGCCGGTCGGGCGGCGCGGTCCTCCGGACCGGAAGCCGCGCTCGACCCGCGCCGCGTCCGGCTCGTCTTCTGCGGACTGATGCTCGCGCTGCTCCTCGCCGCGCTCGAGCAGATGATCGTCGCGACGGCCCTGCCGAAGATCGTCGGCGAACTCCAGGGCCTGGACCGGATGTCGTGGGCGATCACCGCCTACCTGCTCACCGCGACCATCGGCCTCCCCGTCTACGGGAAGCTCGGCGACCTCCTCGGCCGCAAGGGCGTGTTCCTCTTCGCGATCGTCGTCTTCGTCATCGGCTCGGGTCTGGCCGGCTGGTCCCGCACCATGGACCAGCTCATCGCCTTCCGCGCCCTCCAGGGCGCCGGCGCCGGCGGGCTGATGATCGGCGTCCAGGCGATCATCGCCGACATCGTCCCCTCCCGGGAACGCGGCCGCTACATGGGCCTCATCGGCGCCGCCTTCGGTCTCGCCTCGGTCGCGGGGCCGCTGCTCGGCGGCTTCTTCACCGACCACCTCTCCTGGCGCT
Organism: Streptomyces sp. NPDC051921; assembly: GCF_040680975.1. Taxonomy (NCBI): domain Bacteria; kingdom Bacillati; phylum Actinomycetota; class Actinomycetes; order Kitasatosporales; family Streptomycetaceae; genus Streptomyces; species Streptomyces sp. NPDC051921. Next base: position 179,519 of record NZ_JBFAXU010000015.1, on the reverse strand, counting down.
GGTGTTTCTACTTCAACGTGCCGTTCGGACTGCTCACCCTCGTCGTCGTCGCGCTCGTCCTGAAGCTCCCCAAGCCCACCGCCCGGGCCAGGTTCGACGTCCTCGGCGCCGTCCTCCTCGCCGCCGCCTCCACCTGCCTGGTGCTGCTCACCAGCTGGGGCGGCACCGAGTACGCCTGGAACTCCCGGGTCATCCTCGGGCTCGGCTGCGGCGCCGTCGCGGCCACCGCCCTCTTCCTCCTCGTCGAGCGCCTCGCTCCCGAACCGCTCATCCCCCTGCGCCTGTTCCGCGACTCCGTGTTCACCGTCACCGGTCTCGTCGGCGCGGTCGTCGGCATCGCCCTCTTCGGGGCCGCCAGCTATCTGCCGACCTTCCTGCAGATGGTCGAGGGCGCCAGCGCCACCGAGTCCGGTCTCCTGATGCTCCCGCTGATGGGCGGCATCGTCGTCGCCTCCGTCGTCTCCGGCCAGCTCATCAGCCGCACCGGCCACTACAAGCTCTACCCCCTGGTCGGCGGCGCCCTCTCGGCCCTCGGCATGTGGCTGCTGTCCCGCATGGACACCGACACCCCGCGCCTGACCCACAGCCTCTGGCAGGCCGTCCTCGGCGTCGGCATCGGTCTCGTCATGCCGGTCCTCGTGCTCGCCGTCCAGAACTCCGTACGCCCCGCCGACCTCGGCACCGCCACCAGCGCCCACAACTACTTCCGCCAGATCGGCGGCAGCGTCGGCGCGGCGATCTTCGGCACCCTCTTCGCCGCCCGCCTCGACGACGCCCTCGCCGACCGGCTCCCCAGGGACGGCGCCGCCCTGCCGCCCGCCGACTCGATCACCCCGCAGGCGGTCCACGCACTGCCGCCCGCGCTGCGCGACGCCTTCGTCCAGGCGTACGCCGACGCCATGCCCCGGATCTTCCTCTACCTCGTGCCGGTCCTCGCGCTCGGCCTCGTCCTCGCCTTCTTCCTCAAGGAGAAACCGCTGGTGTCCCACCACACCCCCACCACCGAGGCCCCCGCCACCCCCGTCCCGCACGCCCGGGCCGCCGCCCCCGCCGCCGCTCCGCCGCTCGCCGGCGTGCCCGTCTGCGGCACCGTCCAGCACCACGACGGCAGCTGCGTGCCCCGGGCCGCGCTCACCCTCATCGACGTCCAGGGCCGTCAGATCGGCCGCGGAGCCAGCGGCGAAGACGGGCGCTACGCGCTCAGCGTGCCCGGCTCCGGCGCGTACGTCCTGATCGCGGCCGCCGGCGGGCACCAGCCGCAGGCCGTCTCCGTCACCGTGGGGGAGCGCCCCGTCGAGCTGGACGTCGTCCTCGGTGGCGCGGGGCGGCTCGCCGGCGCCGTCGTCACCGCCGACGGAACTCCTGTCCGGGACGCGGCCGTCACCCTCACCGACGTGCGCGGCGAGGTCGTCGCCTCCACCCGCAGCGGCCGCGACGGCGGCTACGTCATCGGCGAGCTGGTCGCCGGCGAGTACACCCTGGCGGCCAGCGCCCCCGCGTTCCGCCCGGCCGCGCTTCCGGTCAGCGTCCAGGCCTCCCGCGAGACCCGCCAGGACATCGAGCTGGCGGGCGGCGCCGTGCTGCGCGGGACGGTACGGGCGGGCGGCGGGCGGCCCGTCGAGGACGCCCGCGTGACCCTGCTCGACGCCGCCGGGAACGTGGTCGACACGCTGACGACGGGCCCGGACGGCACCTTCCGGTTCGTGGACCTGTCCTCGGGCGAGTACACGGTGATCACCGCCGGCTACCCCCCGGTCGCGACCGTGCTCCAGCTCGCGGGCGGCGGCCGCACGGAACGCGACCTCCAGCTCGGGCACGAGGACTGAGGACCGGACGGGGTTTCCGCGGGTCCCGTCGTCCCGGGGGTGAGGTCCCGGGAGACCCGCCCCCGGGTACGCGGGGTTTCAGGAGGCGGTGGTGGCCTTGCGCAGGGCGCTGATGCAGGCGCCGATCGCCTCCTGCAGGGCCTCCAGGCGCTGGAGCATGTCGTCCTCGACGACGTCCTCCTCCAGGACCTCGTCGAGGGTCAGCTCCTCGAAGACCTTCGTCGCCTTCTGCAGACTGTTGTAGAACTTCGCCCGGCGCTCCTGGACCCGCAGCGCCGGGTCCGCCTCGACGGTCCGGGCGACCATCGTCCTCACCGTGTCGTAGGCCTCACCGGCCCACTCGCCGGCCTCCTCCGAGTCGTCGAGCTCGTCGATCAGCGTGAGGTGCCGCTCGGCCTCCGCGCGCAGCTCGGCCGGCGCCTCGACGGTCTGCCCGGCGGGCGTCCTGATCCGGCCGCCCTCGGCGATCTGCCGGACGTACTCGATGCGGTCCGCCGCCTTCGCCTCGTGCGCCACCGCCTTCTTCAGGTCGCCGGTGCGGGCGATGGCCCGGGCCATCTCGGTCTGCAGCGCCGGGTCCTCCTTCATCCGGTCGAGCAGCGCGCCCCGCGCGGCCTCGGCGGTGCCCGGGTCGGCGAGGATCGCGGCCCGGAGCGCCGTCGGGTTCTCCGCCACCTCCAGCGCCTTCGTCGCCTTGATGCCCTCCGCCTCGGCCGCCGCCGTGATCGCGTGGCCGCGCACGGAGGTCGCGCTGTTGCGGGAGGAGTAGTACGACAGCCAGACGTCCGCCTCGGGCAGCTCGACGTCCTCGCCGGGGACCAGCGCCTCGAACTGCGGCACCAGACCGTCGTCGGCGGCCATGTCCCACGCCTTGTAGTAGCGCATGACCCGCTCGGGGGAGCAGCCGGCGAGCTCCGCGAAGGCCTTCGCCGACACCTTCTCCGAGCCCTCGGCCGCCTGCCCGCCGGGCCGCACGCTGCGCGCCACCTTCAGCGCGAACGTCCACCCGCCGGTCCGCGCGTACACCCCGAACTCGCGCGCGTCGCGGACCACGGCCTCGGCGACCGCCTGCGCGGCGGGCTCGACCCACTCGCCGGTGTCGAGGGCGCTGTCGACGGGGGAGGGGGTTTCGGACGGGGCGAGCGAGGTGGTCACCGAGGGGTCTCCTGGGGTACGCGGGACGACGAAAACTGCGCCCGTCAGCCTATACGCACCTGATGAAAGGATTCGCCCGAATCACCGCCACCGGTCCATGCCTTCGACACTTTTCCACAGGGGTGGTCGGGCCCGCCGGGAGGCGCGTACGGTGCCAGGCATGAAGATCCTGATCAGCGCCGACATGGAAGGCGCGACCGGTGTGACGTGGCCCGCCGACGTGCTGCCCGGCACGCCCCAGTGGGAGCGCTGCAGGTCCATGTTCACCTCGGACGTCAACGCGGCCGTGCTCGGCTTCTTCGACGGCGGCGCCGACGAGGTCCTGATCAACGAGGCGCACTGGTCCATGCGCAATCTTCTCCTGGAGCGCCTGGACGAGCGGGCCCAGATGCTCACCGGGCGGCACAAGTCGCTGTCGATGGTCGAGGGCGTCCAGCACGGCGATGTCGACGGCATCGCCTTCGTCGGGTACCACACCGGCGCGGGCGCCGAGGGCGTCCTCGCGCACACCTACCTGGCCAATTCGATCACCGGCGTCTGGCTCAACGGAGTCCGCGCCGGCGAGGGCATGCTCAACGCGCACGTGGTCGCCGAGTTCGGGGTCCCCGTCGTCCTCGTCACCGGCGACGACCTGACCTGCGAAGACGCCCTCGGCTACGCGCCGGAGGCGCTCAAGGTCGCGGTCAAGGACCACGTGTCGCGGTACGCGGCGATCTGCCGCACCCCGGCCCGCACGGCCTCCGACATCCGCGCCGCGGCCAAGGAGGCCGCTTCCCTCGCCGTCCGGCACGAGCCGGTCCGAGGCGGACCGTTCACCGTGGAGCTCGAGTTCGACGCCGAGCACCTGGCCGCCGCCGCGACGGTGGTCCCGGGCGCCGAGCGGAGTGGCGAGCGGCGGGTCGCCTACACCAGCGAGACGATGTACGAGGCAATCCGCACGTTCAAGGCGGTCACCACGATCGTGTCGGCCGCCGTGGAGGAGCAGTATGGCTGAGGAGGACAGGGGCCCGGACCCGACGGCACTCGACGAGGTCGTCACCTTCACGTCCGAGCTCATCAGGATCGACACCACCAACCGGGGCGGCGGCGACTGCCGCGAACGCCCCGCCGCCGAGTACGCGGCGGAGCGGCTCGCCGACGCGGGCCTGGAGCCCACGCTCCTCGAACGCACCCCGGGCCGCACCAACGTCGTCGCCCGCATCCCGGGCACCGACCCCACGGCCGACGCGCTGCTCGTCCACGGGCACCTCGACGTCGTCCCCGCCGAGGCCGCCGACTGGACCGTGCACCCCTTCTCGGGAGAGGTCCGCGACGGGGTCGTGTGGGGACGGGGGGCCGTCGACATGAAGAACATGGACGCGATGGTGCTGGCCGTCGTCCGCTCCTGGGCCCGGCAGGGCGTCCGACCGCGCCGGGACATCGTCATCGCGTACACCGCCGACGAGGAGGCGAGCGCCGAGGACGGCTCCGGCTTCCTCGCCGACGCGCACCCCGATCTCTTCGAGGGCTGCACGGAGGGCATCAGCGAGTCCGGAGCCTTCAGCTTCCACCCCGACCCCGGGATGACGCTCTACCCGATCGCGGCGGGCGAGCGCGGCACCGCCTGGCTCAAGCTCACCGCCCACGGCACCGCCGGACACGGCTCCAAGGTCAACACCGCCAACGCCGTCACCCGCCTAGCCGAGGCCATCGCCCGCATCGGCGCCCACACGTGGCCGGTACGGCTCACCCCCACCGTGCGGGCCGCCCTCACCGAACTGGCCGCCCTGTACGGCATCGACACCGACGTCGACGCCCCCGACTTCGACACCGACCTCCTCCTGGAGAAGCTCGGCCCGGCCGCCGCCCTCGTCCGGCCCACCGTCCGCAACAGCGCCAACCCGACGATGCTGGAGGCCGGTTACAAGGTCAACGTGATCCCGGGCCACGCCGTGGCGTACGTCGACGGGCGGATGCTGCCCGGCGGCGAGGACGAGTTCACCGAGACCATGGACCTGCTCACCGGCCCGTACGTGGAGTGGGAGTTCCACCACCGCGAAGTGCCGCTGGAAGCGCCCGTCGACTCGCCGACCTTCGCCCGGCTGCGCGCCGCCGTCGAGCGGTTCGACCCGGCCGGGCACGTCGTCCCCTTCGCCATGTCCGGCGGCACCGACGCCAAGCAGTTCTCCCGGCTCGGCATCACCGGCTACGGCTTCTCGCCGCTGCGACTGCCCCCCGAGCTCGACTACGGGGCGCTCTTCCACGGCGTCGACGAACGCGTCCCCGTCGACGCCCTCCACTTCGGCGTCCGCGTCCTCGACCACTACCTGAGATCCGCCTAGTCGCACCGCAGTTCGACGCCCGCACGACCCGCACAGGGGGGAACCTGATGGCACCCACGGCCACCTACGGCAGCTGGCCGTCACCCATCGCCGCCGCGCTCGCCGCCGCCCACGACGGACGGCCCGACCACGTCGGTTTCGTCGGCGACGAGGTGTGGTGGACCGTCCCGCGCCCCGCCGAGGGCGGCCGGCGTGCGCTCGTGCGCCGCCGCGGCGACGGCACCGAGGAGTCGGTGCTGCCGGCCCCGTGGAACGTGCGCAGCCGCGTCATCGAATACGGCGGTCAGCCCTGGGCGGGCACCGCGCGGGCGGACGGCTCGGCGCTCGTCGTCTTCTGCCACCTCCCCGACCAGCGGCTCTACGCCTACGAGCCGGACGCGGCCGACGGCGCCGCGCCGCGCCCCCTCACCCCCCTGTCCGACGTCGGCGGCGGACTGCGCTGGGCCGACCCGGTGCTCCGCCCCGAACAGGGCGAGGTGTGGTGCGTCCTGGAGGAGTTCACCGGACCGGGCACCACCGACGTGCGCCGGGTGATCGCCGCGGTGCCCCTGGACGGCTCGGCCGCAGAGGACCGCTCCCGCGTCCGCGAACTCACCGACGGACGTCACCGCTTCGTCACCGGCCCCCGGCTCTCGCCCGACGGCCGGCAGGCCGCCTGGATCGCCTGGGACCACCCCCGGATGCCCTGGGACGGCACCGAGGTGCTGCTCGCCGAGATCACCGAGGACGGCGCCTTCGGCACCCCCCGCACCGTCGCCGGCGGCCCCGAGGAATCCGTGCCCCAGGTGGGTTGGACCCCCGACGGGCAGCTGCTCCACCTCAGCGACCGCAGCGGCTGGTGGAACCTCTACCGCACCGCCGCGGACGGCACACCGGTCGCGCTCTGCCCGCGCCCGGAGGAGTTCGGCGGGGCGCTGTGGAAGATCGGCCTCAGCTGGTTCCAGCCGCTGGACAGCGGACTCGTCGCCGTCGTCCACGGCAAGGGCGCCACCGCCCTCGGGATACTCGACCCCGACAGCGGCGAACTGGTCGACGCCGCGGGCCCCTGGACCGAGTGGGCCGCCACCCTCGCCGTCCACGGCACCCGAGTCGTCGGGGTCGCCGCCAGCCCCCGCAGCGCCTACGAGGTCGTCGAGCTCGACACCCGCACCGGCCGGGCCCGGGTCGTCGGCTGCCCGCACGAGGACCCGGTCGACCCCGCCTACTACCCCGAACCGCAGATCCGCACCTTCACCGGACCCGACGACCGCGAGATCCACGCCCACGTCTACCCGCCGCACAACCCGGACCGCACCGCGCCCGGCGACCGGCTCCCGCCCTATGTGATCTGGGCGCACGGCGGCCCCACCGGACACGCCCCGCTCGTCCTCGACCTGGAGATCGCCTACTTCACCTCCCGGGGCATCGGCGTCGCCGAGGTCAACTACGGCGGCTCCACCGGCTACGGACGGGAGTACCGCGAGCGGCTGCGCGAGCAGTGGGGCGTCGTCGACGTCGAGGACTGCGCCGCCGTCGCCCGCGCGCTCGCCGACGAGGGCACGGCCGACCCCGCCCGCCTCGCCATCCGCGGCGGCAGCGCCGGCGGCTGGACCGCCGCCGCCTCCCTCGTCCACAGCGACGTCTACGCCTGCGGCACGATCATCTACCCCATCCTCGACCCCGCGGCCTGGGCCGACGGCGAGACCCACGACTTCGAGTCGGAGTACCCCCGGTCGCTCATCGGTCCCCTCGACGAGGTCCCCGCCCGCTACCGCGACCGCTCCCCGCTGGAGCACGTCGACCGGATCACCGCCCCCTTCCTGCTGCTCCAGGGTCTCGACGACGTGATCTGCCCACCGGCCCAGGCCGAACGGTTCCTCGCCCGGATGGCCGGCCGGGGCGTGCCCCACGCCTACCTCGCCTTCGAGGGCGAGGCGCACGGCTTCCGCCGGGCCGACACGATGATCCGCTGCCTGGAGGCCGAACTCGCCCTGTACACCGGGACCTTCGGTATCGAGCGGTCCGACGTCCCACGGCTGGAGCTGAGGAAGTGACCCCGGAACTGCTCCGCCCCCACCGGCTGCGCCCCGGCGCCCGCGTGGCCGTCGTCGCGCCCAGCGGCCCCATCCCGGAGGACCGCCTCCAGGCCGGCCTCGACATCCTGCGCGGCTGGGACCTCGACCCGGTCGTCGCCCCCCATGTCCTCGACACCCACCCCACCCTCGGCCACCTCGCCGGAACGGACGCGGACCGTGCCCGCGACCTCACCGAGGCCTGGTGCGACCCGTCCGTCTCCGCGGTCCTGTGCGCCCGCGGCGGCTACGGTGCCCAGCGCATGGCGGACCTCCTCGACTGGACGGCGATGCGGGCCGCGGGCCCCAAGGTGTTCGTCGGCTACAGCGACGTCACCGCACTCCACGAAGCCTTCGCCGGCCGCCTCGGCCTCGCCACCCTGCACGGCCCGATGGTCGCCGCCGCGGCCTTCCTCAAGGACACCCGCACCCAGGAGTCCCTGCGCGCCACCCTCTTCGCGCCCGAGTCGGTGCGGACCATCGGCCTGGACTCCGCCCGCGCCCTGGTCCCGGGCCGAGCCCACGGCGTCACCCTCGGCGGCTGCCTCTGCCTCCTCGCCGCCGATCTCGGCACCCCGCACGCCCGCCCCTCCGCCCGGGGCGGGCTGCTCCTCCTGGAGGACACCGGGGAGGAGCCGTACCGCCTCGACCGGATGCTCACCCAGCTCCTGCGCTCCGGCTGGCTGGACGGTGTCGCCGGCATCGGTCTCGGCTCGTGGGAGGAGTGCGGCCCGTACGAGGGGGTCCGCGCGGTCCTGCTCGACCGGCTCGGCGCGCTGGGCGTCCCGGTCCTGGAACAGATGGGCTTCGGGCACCACGAGAGCGCGCCGACGATGCCGCTGGGCGTACCGGCCGTCCTGGACGCGGAGGCGGGAACGCTCACGCTGGACGTACCGGCGCTGGTCTGAGGGCGGCGCGCACGAGAGGCTGACGGCGACGGTCGCAGCCGGCGACACCGCGTACACCGGCAACAGAGGGGGCAAGCCGGTGACGATCGTCAGCGCGCCGGAGGACGAGCGCACGCTGGAACTTCCGCTGGTCCAGGGCCGGGTCGGCTGAGCGGCCGGGGCAGGGACCGGGACCGGCCGGGACGTCGCGGGCCGGTGCGGGGGTGGTGCGGTGCAGTGCGGTGCGGGGGTGGTGAGGGGCGCGGCGTACGGGGATTCTCCTGTACGCCCCGCCCCCCGCGCCCCCGCCCCGCGCAGCGGATGCCCTCGGTCCGGGCCGGGGGGCTAGCGGGTGGCGAGAGCCGCGTAGCCCGGGCGGATCAGCTCGTCGATCAGACGGCGGCGTTCCGGGAGCGGGAGGAAGGCGGCCTCGACAGCCGCGACCGTGAACTCCTCGAAGACCTCCGGGCCGTAGCCGAAGGCGTCCACCATGTGCTGGAACTCCTCGCTCATCGTGGTGCCGGAGACCAGCCGGTTGTCCGTGTTGAGGGTGATCCGGAAGCCCAGGCGGCGCAGCTCGTCGATCGGGTGCGAGGCGTAGTCCTTCGCCGCGCCCGTCTGGAGGTTGGAGGTCGGGCAGACCTCCAGGGCGATGCGGTTGTCACGGACGTACGAGGCGAGCCGGCCGAGCGTGCCGTCCTCGGCGATGTCGTCGGTGATCCGCACACCGTGCCCGATCCGCTCGCTGCCGCACACCTGCACGGCCTCGTGGATCGACTCCGCGCCCACGGCCTCGCCGGCGTGGATCGTGAAGTGGCAGTTCTCCCGCTTCAGGTGCTGGAAGGCGGGCAGATGGCGGGCCGGCGGGTTGCCGATCTCGCCGCCGGCGATGTCGAAGCCCGCCACGCCGTTGTCCCGGTGGGCGACGGTGAGCTGCGCGATCTCCAGGGAGCGGTCGGTGTGCCGCATGCCGGTGAGGAGGGTGCGGACGGTGATCCGGCCGCCACTCCGCCGCTCGCCCTCACGGAAGCCGGCGTTCACGGCCTCGACGACCTCGTCGAGGGTGAGGCCGCCCTCCAGGTGCTGCTCGGGGGCGTAACGGATCTCCGCGTAGACGACCCCGTCGGCGGCCAGGTCCTCGGCGCACTCGGCCGCGATCCGCTCCAACGCCTCGCGGGTCTGCATCACCGCGCAGGTGTGGGCGAAGGTCTCCAGGTACCGCTCCAGCGAACCGGAGTCGGCGGCGTCCCGGAACCAGACCGCCAGCTCGGCCGGGTCCTCGGTGGGCAGCCTGGCGTATCCGCATGCCCGCGCCAGCTCGACGATCGTCGCGGGGCGCAGCCCGCCGTCGAGGTGGTCGTGCAGGACGGCCTTCGGGGCCTGCCGGATCCAGTCGGCGACGACGGCGGAGGAGGCAGGGGCAGGGGCGGCGGCAAGGTTGTCAGACAAGTGCATGGCGGGGAAGTGTACGCCACGTGGGGAGGGTGGTGATGTGACGGTGGCGACAGGGGGATCCGCCCCTTGCCCGCCGGCCCGTCCCGCGAGCCGTGCCGCCGTCAGTTCGACTGCAGTACCGGCAGCGCGGGGGCGCCCGTCGGGAGCATGTGCTTCGCCGCCAGGACGGGCGTTCCGTCGACCCGTACCACCTGGGTGACCAGGACCGCCGGAGTGTCCGCGGAGCGGCCGAGCTGCTCGCCCCGGCGGCGGCCGAGCAGCGTGGCGGTGACCGCGCCGTGCGCGGCCAGCGGTACTCCTCGCGACGCTCCCGCGAGCACGGCCAGCATCGACGTGCGTTCCGGGGCCGCCGTCGTCCGCAGGGCCTCCGCGAACGCAGGATGCGCGCGGTCCAGGACCTCGTCGGCGGCCGCCCACTCGTGGATCAGGGCCGCCGGCCCCGCCTCCCCGGCCAGCACGGACTCCCAGAAGCGCAGCTCCGACCCGGCCGGGGCCAGCAGGTGCTGGGTGGTGAAGTCCGTGGGCTCCTCCACCGAGCGCAGCAGGCCCCGGACCCGCAGCGGCGGGCCGCCGGCCGCGAGCAGTTCCTCCAGGGCCTGGACGTGCTCGAAACCGCGCCTCGGCGGGTGCGCGTTGACGGTGCGGCCCACCCCGCGGCGCACCGTGAGCAGACCGTCCTCCTGGAGCAGCAGCAGTGCCTCGCGGAGCGCGGGACGGCTGACGCCGAGTTCACCCGCGAGCTTCGGTTCGGAGGGGAGCGTGGAGCCCGGGGGGTAGGTGCCGTCGTGGATGGCGTCCGCGATCCGTTCGTAGAGCGCGACGACGGGTCGCCGCTGCTGTCCGCCGGCTGCCACGGATCCTCCTCGTGCTCGTGCTCGTGCTCGTGCCGTGCCCTGCTCACGTCTGCTCACGTCTACCGTAGTCGTCCCGCCTTGTCTGACAAGTCACTCGTACGGAGGCTTCCACCGCCGCCGAGTCGCCGGAATCCCCCCATCCTGGGGGAACGAACGACGGAGGAGAGGGCCGGTCATGAGTCTCAAGGAGACATCGAGCTCGACCACGGGCGAGGCCCGGGCGGGCGGAGTCTTCACCCCCGGCCGGATCGCGACCGCGGCGGTCGCGCTCCTGACGCTCGTCCTCGCCTTCGAGAACACCCGGCAGGTGCGGATCAGGCTCCTGGTTCCCGAGGTTTCCGCGCCGCTCTCCCTCGCGCTGCTCGTGACCGCCCTGCTCGGCGCGGTCTGCGGCGGTTGGGTGACCGCCCGCCGGAGGCGCGGGTGAAGCGCGCGGCCGTCCTCGGCGCGGGCGCCGCCCTCGCGCTGGCGGCCGTGGCGGTCAGCTCGGCGGAACCGGTCGCCGCGGCGGAGGACGAGGGAGGGGCCCTGCCCATGCCCGACCTCCTGGGCAAGGGCTTGTGGCGGGTCTTCACCGCGCTCGACCCGCGGACGCGGCTCGACGTCCACGACGTGGGCGGCGGCGACCGGCGTGTGCTGTGGCCCCCGAGCTGGCGCGTCTGCACCCAGCATCCGGCGCCGGGCGCTGCGCGGGGGGCGCGGGGGCGGGTCGTGGTGGGCGTCGTGAAGAAGGGCGAGGCGTGCCCGGCCCGCGTGACGGCCGCCCGCCGCTGACCCCGTCGACGGACACCGGGGCCCGGGCGTCGGCACACCGCGCCCGTCACCGGGCGCCGGAGTCAGCGGCCCGGGGCGTCCCGCCCGCCGCCGGGCCCCGTCACCGGGTGCCGGGTCCCGCCACCGGGTCCCAGGTGCCGGGTCCGGGGCCTGCGGCCCCGACGCAGTCCGGCGCTGCGCGGCGATGGGGGCGAAGGTCAACCGGGCACCTGCCGGGTGCCGGGCGCGGGGTGCCGGCCCCCCGTCGACGGGTGCCCGTGCCGTAGGCCGGGTGCCGGCCCGCGGTCGCTAGCCTGGGGGCATGGCTGGCGATCTTGAGGCGTATCTCGCTGTCGGGCCCCGCGTCGCTCTGCGACCGTTCTCCCTCGGCGACGCGGAGGAGTTCACCGCGCGCGCCCGCGAGAGCCGTGGGCTGCACGCGCCGTGGCTGTTCCCGCCGCAGACGGCGGAGGCGTTCGCACCCTATGCGCGGCAACTGATCGAGGACCCGGCCCGGGCCGGGTTCCTCGTCTGTGAGCGGGCCGACGGGCGGATCGCCGGATTCGTCAACGTCAACAACATCGTCCGCGGGGCCTTCCTCTCCGGCGCCCTCGGCTACGGCGCCTTCGCGCACGCCGCGGGCCGCGGACTGCTCTCCGAGGGCCTCGGTCTCGTCCTCGCGCACGCCTTCGGGCCGCTCGGCCTGCACCGCCTGGAGGCGAACATCCAGCCGGGCAACACCGCCTCCCGCGCCCTGGTCCGCCGCGCCGGCTTCCGCCTGGAGGGCTTCTCGCCGGCGATGCTGTTCATCGACGGCGCCTGGCGGGACCACGAACGCTGGGCGATCACGGCCGACGGGAGCGAGGGCGGCGGCGAGGGCCGGAGCGGGGCGGAAGCATCCGGGCACGCTGGTGCCGGGGGTGCCGGGGGTGCCGGGGGTGCCGGACGTGCCGGCGAGGAAGGTCAGCGCTTGTAGTTGATCTTCATGGTGTCCATGTCGGTGACCGTGGACCTCAGGCTCGCATGGGCGTGGCCCAGCGCCTCCAGGGCCTGCTCCACGCGGTCCTCCGCGATCGCCGCCGCCATCTCGTCGCCGTCCGCCACGTCGGAGACGACGACCAGGCGGTACGAGAAGTGCTTCAGGTTCCGGTCGTAGGCGAGGGAGCCCTCCTCCGTGAACTGCATCGCCGCGAGCCCGTGCTCGTCGGCCTCGGCGAGCAGCCGGCTCCGGCTCTCCTCCGACAGTCCGTCGAACGTCCCTCGGACGATCACCCGGTAGGTGTGCTGCTCGCTCATGCCCCGCGCCCTTTCCGCGCCGCTCCTCCGTGACGGAACCACACTAGGTCGGCCGGTCCGCGCCGCAACGGAATTTCTGGGTCAAGCCTCCCGGGGGCCGTTGTCCACCCCCTGGCCAGCGGTGGTTCCGCCGTGTTCCATGGTCGACATGACGACCGTACGACGTGCCGTAATCACCCTGCCCGCGGCGCAGTTGGGCCCGGACAACCCCCTGCCCGCCCTCCGTCTGCTCGTCGGTGCGCCCGGGACCGGAAGCGGAGCTCCCGTGGTCGACGAGCGCGACCGGGACCGGATCCCGCGCGACATGGCCCGGCAGCTCGGCCGCGCCCCCCTGCGCACCGTGCTCCCCACCCGGATCCGTGACGGGTACGGGCGCGAGCGCGTTCCCACCGCTCTCGACGCGATCGAGATCGAGAACGACCTGCTGCGCGTCACGGTCCTGCCCGGGCTCGGCGGGCGCGTCCACAGCCTGTTCCACAAACCGACCGGTCGCGAACTCCTCTACCGCAACCCGGTGTTGCAACCGGCCGCCTTCGCGCTCAACGGCGCCTGGTTCTCCGGCGGCATCGAGTGGAACATCGGAGCCCGAGGCCACACCACCCTCTCCTGCGCCCCGTTGCACGCGGCGGTCGTCCCCGGACCCGACGGCGGCCCGGTGCTGCGCCTGTGGGAGTGGGAACGGCTGCGCGACCTGCCGTTCCAGGTCGATTTGTGGCTGCCGGACGGCGCCGAGCACCTGCGCGTCGGCATCCGCATCCGCAACCCGCACGAGCGTGCCGTGCCCTGCTACTGGTGGTCCAACACCGCCGTCCCCGAGGACCGCCGCGTCCTCGCCCCCGCGGACGAGGCCTGGCACTTCGGCTACGAACACGCCCTGCGACGCGTCCCGTTGCCCCGTACCTCCGACGGTACCGACCGTACGTACCCGCTGCGGAGCACCCACGCCGCCGACTACTTCTACGCCGTTCCGGACGGCCGACGGCGCTGGATCGCCGCCCTCGACGAGCACGGCGACGGCCTCGTGCAGACCTCCACCGACGGGCTGCTCGGCCGCAAGCTCTTCCTGTGGGGCACCGGACGCGGCGGCCGACGCTGGCAGGAGTGGCTCACCGAGCCCGGCACCCCCGGCTACGCCGAGATCCAGGCCGGACTCGCCCGCACCCAGCTGGAGCACCCGCTCCTGGAGGCGGGGGAGGAGGTCTCCTGGCTGGAGGCGTACGGTCCGCTGACCGCCGACCCGGCCACCGCGCACGGTCCGGACTGGACGGCCGCCCGCGCGAGCGTCGAGGACGCCCTGGAGGCGGCGCTGCCCCGGAACGGGGTCGACACGGCCTACGAGGAGTGGCGCGCCGTCGTCGCCGACGCCGGACCGGGCCCGTCCCTCGCGACCGGCTCCGGCTGGGGTGCGCTCGAAGTGCTCCGCGGGAAGCACGAGTTGCCCGGTACGCCCTTCCCCGAGGAGCTGTTGGGGGAGGAGCAGCGGCCCTGGCTGGACCTGCTGCGTACGGGAGCGCTCCCGGACGGCGGCACGGACACCGGTACGCGGCCCGGGACCACGCTCGTCTCGGACGCGTGGCGGGACATGCTGGAGACCGCTCCGGCCGATCCGTCCACCGAGTACCACCTGGGAGTCGCCCAGTGGGCGGCCGGCGATCTGGCCCAGGCGGTACGGAGCTGGGAGCGCGGCCTCAAGAACACGGCCACCCGCTGGCCGCTGCTCTACTGCCTGGCCGTCGCCGACCGGGAGGGGGGCCACCCGCAGCGGGCGGCCGATCGTTACGCGGAGGCCTTCGACGACCTGGACGGCGGTGACCCCCTCGTCACGGCCGCCCTCGGACGCGAGGCGGTGACCGCGCTCCTGGACACGGGCCGTGTCGGGGAGGCACGCGGCGTGCTGGCCCGGCTCCCGGAAGACGTCCGCGCCCGCGGGGCCTTCCGCTACCTGGAGGCGCGGCTGCTGCTGGCGGAGGGGCGGAGGGGCGAAGCCGGCGCCGTCTTCGACGCGGGCTTCGAGGTCGCGGACCTGCGGGAAGGCGCCGAGGAGCTGGGCGAGCTCTGGTCCCGGACGTCGGACGAACCCCTCCCGGGAGCCTACGACTTCAGGATGCGCCCGAGCTGACGCCCTCGGCAGCGGCCGCCGGAGCTGGGCCGGAGAGGCCGGGGTCCGTCTTCCGGGCCCGCTTCACACCCGGCACAGGATCTCGCCGTGCGGGACCATGAACCACCCGTCCGGCTCCTCGCCCCAGGCGCGCCACGCGTCGGCGATCCCGGTCAGCTCCTCGTGGGTCGCGTGGCCGCCCTCGACCGCCAGGCGGGCGTAGACCGACTCGGTCGTGCGGTCGGCCCACAGGCCGCTCCACCACGCCCGCTGGTCCCCTCCCGCGAAGGACCACACGCCGGCCGAGGCGGTGACGTCGGTGAAGCCGGCCTCGTGTGCCCAGGACAGCAGACGGCGGCCCGCATCGGGTTCGCCGCCGTTGGAGCGCGCCACCCGCCGGTACAGGTCCTGCCAGCGCTCCAGGCCGGGCTGGGCCGGGAACCACGTGAAGGCGCCGTAGTCGCTGTCACGGGCGGCGACCACGCCTCCCGGCCGGCAGACCCGTCGCATCTCGCGCAGCGCCTGCACCGGGTCGCCCACGTGCTGCAGTACCTGGTGGGCGTGCACGACGTCGAAGGAGTCGTCGGGGAAGTCCAGGGCGTGGACGTCGGCCACCGCGAACTCCACGTTGTCCACCCCCTGTTCGGCCGCGGCCGCCCGAGCCTGCACCAGGACGTCCTCCGCCGTGTCCACCGCGGTCACCCGGCCCGGCGCGACCCGCGCCGCCAGGTCGGCCGTGATCGTGCCCGGTCCGCAGCCCACGTCCAGGACGTCCAGCCCGGCCCGGAGCGCGGGGATCAGATAGGCGGCGGAGTTCCGCACCGTGCGCCAGCGGTGCGACCGCAGGACCGACTCGTGGTGTCCATGGGTGTAGACGGCGGTTTCGGCATGCGACATGACCGGACTCCCTTGTGTGCGTGGGTGTGAGCACCGCTGTGATCACCGTACGCCGCCCATTCGGAATGTGAGACCTCATTCTCATGATGTGGACCTTCGCGATGTGGGCCAGGGTCAGGCGCGTGTCAGGTGAACAGGGGAATTCCGTATCGGAGTTCGCTGAGGAGTCGGCCGCCGGTGTCGTCGGTGACGGACACGCCGTCGGGGCGCCAGCCGGCGTCCCCGGCCGCCCCGGCCACGCCATTTCCGAGGCCATGCCGACGTCACCCCGGCGACGGCGGAGCGCCACCTCCCGGCGTTCCCCACCACCTGCGCCCTCGCGGCCCCTACGCGCGCCACTCCCAGCGTCGCTCCCCGTCCTCGAACTCCTCCGTCGGCGTCAGGCCCGCCGCCTCGGCCACGGCCGCCGAGGCGTGGTGCTCCGGATGCACATGCGCCACGAGCGTCGGCGCGCCCCGCTCCCGCAGCCAGTCGGCCAGCAGGGCCGCCGCCTCCCGGGCCAGGCCGCGCCCCTGCCACGGAGTGCCGACCACCCAGGCGATCTCCGCGCCGCCCGGCACCACCGTGGCCTGCACGGTGCCGACCGCCGCGCCGGTCCCGCGCAGGCGCAGCACCCAGTTGCACCAGGACGTCGTCGTCGGGTCCGGCGGACCCGCGAGGAGGCGCGCGTAGCGGGCCCGGAGCTCGGGCTGCGGAAGCGGTGCACCGCCGATGAAGGAGTGCAGCGCGGGATCGGCGAGGGCCCCGGCCATCTCCGCGGCGTGATCGAGCCGCAGCGGCTCCAGGTCCAGGCGGGCGCCGCTCAAGGGGACGGCGGCGACGCGGTTCGGCTCGAAGGCGTTCATCCGCACAGTCTCCCGGGCGACGGCCTCCCGCCGGCCTCAGGCCCCCCGCCGGCCTCGGGACCCGCGCCGGCCTCGGGACCCCCGCGGGCCCGCAGTCCCCCGCGGGCCCGCAGTCCCCCGCGGGCCCGCAGCCCCCCGCCGGCCCGCAGGCCCCCCGCCTCGGGCCCCCGGGCCCCGGCCCGCAAGCCGGATCCCTCAGCCCACCGGCCCACGAACCGACCTGACGGTCTGTCACATGACAGGACGATGAACGCCCCGTCGCCGGCCGCCCTCCGTCCCCTCTCCGCCCCTAGGGTGTGGCCCACCCCTCCGCTCGCCCCTCCCGACCTGCCGAGGAGACAGACGCCCGTGCCCGCCCGCCGCTCCCTCCTGAAGGCGCTCGTCGCCGCTCCCGTGCTGTCCGCCTTCGGGGTCCCGTCCGCCACCGCCGGTGCCCCCTCCCTCGCCGCGCCCGGCATCCTCAAGCCGCTCCCGCCCGAGTACTTCACCCTGCGCGGGACGAACGCGGAGGCGCGCTACGAGACCCTCAAGGACACCGGGGTCCTCACCCCCGTCGACCGCTTCTTCGTACGGAACCACACCTCCACGCCCGTCCTCGACGCCTCCGACTGGCACCTCACCGTCTGGGGCGACGGTCTGCACGGCCGTACGCCCGTCCGCTTCACGTACGGGCAGCTGCGTGACCTGCCGTCCGTCACCCGTACGGCGCTGATCGAGTGCGCCGGAAACGGCCGCAGCCTCTACACCACCCAGCAGGGCGAGTCCGTCGCCGGTACCCCCTGGACGCTCGGGGCGATCGGCGCGGCCCGTTGGCGCGGGGCGCGGCTCTCCGACGTGCTACGGCTGGCCGGTATCGCCTCCGACGCGGTCGACGTCCAGCCCCGCGGCCTCGACGCCTCGTACGTGACCGGTGGCGTCGACCTCGGCCGGGTGCGCCGCCCGCTGACCGTCGCCAAGGCCCTGGACGACGTGATCCTCGCCTACGAGATGAACGGCGAGCCCCTCCCGTACGACCACGGGCACCCGGTCCGGCTCGTCGTGCCGAACTGGATCGGCATCGCGTCCATCAAGTGGCTCGGCGACATCGAGGTCTCGCGCGCCCCGCTGGCCTCGCCCTGGTTCACCGACCACTACCGGTTCTTCGGCGCCGCCCACCCGCCCGGCGGCAGCGCTCCGCTCACCCGCCAGACCCTCAAGAGCGCGTACGAACTGCCCTTCGGCGCCACCCTGGAGGCCGGCCGCACGCATCGGCTCGAAGGCCGCGCCTGGTCGGCACACGCGCCCGTGCGCAGGGTCGACGTCTCCACCGACGGCGGAGCCCGCTGGCGGCCCGCCCGGTTCCTCCAGCCCTCCCGGCACGAGCCCTGGGTCCGCTGGACGACGCCCTGGCGCCCGCACGGCCCCGGACCCGTCACCCTGCTGTCCCGGGTCACCGACCTGGCGGGGAACACCCAGCCCGAGCGGGCCGTGCACAACACGCAGGGGTATCTGTTCGACGCGGTCGTCCGGCACCCCGTCACCGTCGTCTGACCGTCGGGCGAGGGCCGCTGTCGCGGCTCCGGCCCCCGGCGCGGCGCCCGGAGCGGCGTCGGCACGGCGTCGGCACGGTGTCCGGCACGGCGTCACGAGCGGCGGATCCGGCGGAACCTCCGTATAAAGGGCTCTGAAGGGTGTCGGGCGAGCTCCGCGTGCACCCCGGCGGGCCGGGCGCCTGGCAGGTTCGCCGGCTCAGGAGGCTCCGGAGGCTCTGGGAGGTTCGGGACATGCAGCGGGACGTGCGGCGGACAGCCCTGGAAGGCCGCGGACCGGTGCGCTACGGACCGCCCGCGCCGGAGCCCGGCCTCCCCGTGCTGCCCGGCCTCGCCGCCCTCCTCGCCGCCGCGGCCGACCGCACCGCTCCCGAACCCCCCGGCGGCGGGCCCGTGCTGCGGGAGGCCGCCGCCGGTTACTGGTGGCGGCGCGGACTGCGTACCCACGCCGAGGACGTCGTCGCCGCGCCCGGCGCCCCGCCCCTCCTGCTCGCCCTGATCGCCGCCCATGGCGGTGACCTCCTGATGCCCCGCCCGTGCCCGGCCTGGTGGACGCCGCAGGCACGGCTGCTCGGCCGCCCCGCGTACCACGTCCCCACCCCCGCCGAATGCGGCGGCGTCCCCGACCCGTACGCGCTCCTGGAGACCGTCCGCCGGATCCGCGCCGAGGGCGGCGACCCCCGCCTCCTGCTGATCTCCGTCGCCGACGACCCCACCGCGACCGTCGCCCCGCCCGAGCTCGTCCGGGAGGCCTGCGAGGCGGCCGTGGCCGAGGGGCTGCACATCATCAGCGACGAGACCTGGCGCGACACCCTGCACCGGCCCCACGAGACCGTGCTGCTCAGTCCCGCCGAGATGTGCCCCGACGACGTCACGGTCCTCACCGACCTGGCCGGCGCCCTCGCTCCCGCCGCCTGGCCGTTGGCCGTCGCCCGCTTCCCGCCCGCCGCGGGCGCGCGCGCCGACGGCTACGGCGACCAGCGGGCCCGTACGCTCGACATCCTCACGGCGCTCGGCGCGCTCGTCCCCGGGCCGTTCGCCCCGGCCGCCGCGCACGCCCTCGACGAACCCGAGGACGTGACCGTACGGGCCCGGCTGACCGCCCGCGTGCACGGGCGCGTGGCCGCCGCGGCGCATCACGCGGTGCTCGCGGCCGGCGGTGTCGCCCGCCCGCCGCAGGCCGGGCGGCACGTCTACGCCGACCTCGGCCCGCTGCGCGCCGGGCTCGCCGCCCGAGGCGTCACCGACTCCCTGGAACTGGAGAACCACCTCACCGAACGGCTCGGCACCCCGGTCCCCGGCGGCCACCGCTTCGGCGACGAACTCGGGGCGCTCCGCGTCCGCTTCGACACCGCGGCCTTCCTGGGAAGGACCGAGGAGCAGCGGACGGGATCCCTCACATCCCCGCGCCCCGAGGAACTGCCCCACGTGGCAGGCGCGTTGAGCTCCTTCGGAGCGGCCCTCGAAGAACTGACCGGCTAGCCGGGCCGGTCGACGAACCCCGACGACGACGGTCCGGCGACGCCTCGACGCTTCGCGAACGGTTGACGGAACAGACGGAGGCCGCAGAGATGACGGAACAGACGGCCCGGCCACCCCGGGCCCCGCACTCCGCCCGCACCCCCCACACCCCGCCCCCCGCCCCCGCTCCCGCGCTCCAGCCCCTCGGCCGGCTGCGCCACGACTGGCCGCGCAGCTTCACCGACCGGCTCACCGCCCCGCTGCCGGGCGTACGGGCCATGGCCCGGTTCGCCCGCGAGGGCGCCGTACGCCCCGGGCCCGAAGGGCTGCGCGACGTCCCGCTGCTGCCGTTCGCCCCCGGGCCACTGCCCGAGGCCGGCCCCGACACCCTCGCCGTCACCTGGGCCGGACACGCCAGCTGGGTGCTGCGCATCGGCGGGCTCACCGTCCTCACCGACCCGGTCTGGTCCCGCCGCATCCTCGGCACCCCGGCCCGGCTCACCCCCGTCGGCGTCCGCTGGGAGGACCTGCCCCCGGTCGACGCGGTCGTCATCAGCCACAACCACTTCGACCACCTCGACGCACCCACCCTCAAACGACTCCCGCGCCGCACACCCATGTTCGTGCCGGCCGGTCTGGGCCGCTGGTTCACCCGCCGCCGGTTCAGCCGCGTCACCGAACTCGACTGGTGGGAGGCGGCCGAACTGGACGGCGTGCGCTTCGACTTCGTGCCCGCCCACCACTGGTCCAAGCGCACCCTGCTGGACACCTGCCGTTCCCTCTGGGGCGGCTGGGTCCTCACCGACCGCTCCGGCCGACGCATCCACTTCGCCGGCGACACCGGCTACGGCCACTGGTTCACCGAGATCGGCCGCCGCCTCCCCGGCATCGACCTCGCCCTGCTGCCGATCGGCGCCTACGACCCGCGCTGGTGGCTCGGCGACGTCCACACCGACCCCGAGGAAGCGGTCCGCGCCTTCCAGGACCTCGGCGCCCGCCGCATGGCCCCCATGCACTGGGCCACCTTCGCCCTCTCGTCCGAACCCGTCCTCGAACCCCACACCCGCGTCCTCGCCGCCTGGGACGAGGCGGGCCTGCCGCGCGAGGACCTGTGGGACCTGGCGGTGGGCGCGTCCCGCGTCCTCGCCGCCCAGGGCTGACCGACCCGACCGACGCGGCCTGCTCAGGGCTGACCGACCCGACCGGACGGACCGGACCCGACCGACACGACCCGACCGACGCGACCTGCTCAGGGCTGACCGACCCGACCGGACGGACCGGACCCGACCGGCTCGACCGACCCGACCCGACCGGGCCGGCCGACCCGGCCGGCGGCTCAGGGCCGGACGGGCCCGGGCCCGGGCCCGCCCGCTCGGAAACCGCGTGCGGACCGGCGGCCCGGTGGTGTGTCATCGCGGCATGAGGACGACATTGAGCGAGCCGCGGGTCGACGAGCTGCGCGATGTACTGGGCGTGCTGCGCGCGTGGCAGCGCGAGGGTGCGGCGCCGCAGCTGCATCGGCGATGTTCGTACACCTGACGTCCGCGGCCAACGCGCCGCGTCTGCGCCGTTCCGGGATCCGGGCCGACTCGCGCGGGCAGGGCGGCGTGCGGGGCGTGTACTGCTTTCCGGTGCTGCCGTCGTACACGCTCACCCATCAATGGCTGCGTGAACTGGCCCGCTTCGGCAGCCGCGGTGGGCTCGTGGCCGTGCACGTGCGCCTGGACGACGCGCAGCCGGTGTGGGTCGGGCACTACGCGGACCGGGCGCGCGAAGCGCAGTCCACGGTGCCCGCGGCCGAGGCGGTGCGACGGGTCGCGGGGCTCGACGACCCGCGGGGCTGGGAGGTGTTCGTACCCCGGGCGATCCGGCCCCGCGAGGTGCACCGGATCCGGACCGCGCCCCAGGTCGTGGGCTGGCGGTACCGACCGGACGCGCACGGCGTACGGCCCTGCACCTGCTTCGGATGCCGGGTGCGCGGAGAGTACGGCGGCCGGCGGCTGCGCGAGCGGCTGCCGCATCCGCTCGACGGTCCGCCGCCGCCCGTCGGCGTGTTGCTCGCCAGGATCGAGGCGGCGGGCGAACCCGGCGATCCGGCCGTGCTGTCCGAGGCGCTGCACTGGTTCGGCATGCGCCGACGGGGGCCGCTCGACCGGCTGGCTCCGCTCGCCGCCCACCCCGAAGCCGGCGTACGGGAGAACCTGGTGTGGGCGGTGGGCCGTTGGTCCACGCCGGGAGTGGCACGCCTGCTCGACGGACTCGCCGACGATCCGCACCCAGACGTCCGGGAGGCCGTGGCGGAGGTCCGCGACGAGAGTGCGCCCTGACGAGGGCCCGTCTGGGCCAGAGCGCGTCCTGACGAATGCGCGCCCTGACGAGGGCCCGTCTGGGTCAGAGTGCGTCCTGACGAGGGCCCGTCTGGGTCAAATGGGTGTTCTACGGCATGGCCATCGCGTTGGGCCTGGGTTTCCTGTGCGCCGTACGCCACCCGGGCGGTCGGAGCGACGCCGGACGGCCGGAACCCGTCGAGGACGGCCGCGTACCCCGTCCGGTGACGAAGGATCAGTAGTCCGGCGACCACGCCGCTCCCGCCGTGCCTGCCCATGGCCGCCGGTCCGTCCGACCGGCCCCGGCGGTCGGGAACCCGCTCGGCGACGACGGAGGTGTGACGGAGGTGTGACGGCAGGGCCTACGAAGCCCCGCGGCCGGGACCGCGCATGCGCCGCCACAGTGCGGGTGCGGCGCTGATCAGGACCGTGAGTCCCACCGCGGCCACCACGCCCTGCCACGGCTCGGGGAAGAGCGATCCGCCGAGGATGCCGATGAGCTGGTACGTCGCCGCCCACGCCAGGCACGCGGGCAGATCGCCCCGCGCGAAGCGCCGCAGCGGCATCCCGGCGAGCAGGCAGGCCAGCATCACCGGGATCCGTCCCGCCGGCACCAGGCGGGACAGCACGAGCACCGGCACCTGTTGGCTGTCCAGCCGCTCCTGCGCCTGGGCCAGCCGCTCCGGGGTGACCCGGCCGCGCAGGGCCGCGAGCCAGCGCGAGCCGTTGCGGGACCTCACGCCCCGCTGCCCGAGCCAGTACAAGGCCAGATCGCCCAGGAACGCGGCGCAGGCCGCCGTCAGGAAGACGAAGAGCAGGGCGAGCGGCGCGCTCTGGTGGAAGGCCACCACGGCGGCCGAGCTCACGATCGCCCCCGTCGGCACCACCGGCACGAGCGCGCCGAGCGCCACGAGCAGGAAGAGGGACGGATAGCCGACGGCCTGCTGCGTCGACTCCGGCGGCAGTTCCCGCACCGCCGCCACGAGTCGTTCGATCACCGGGCGGCCCCCGCCCCACCCGGACGCCTCACCGCGCCACCTCCGGGCGGACCCGCTCGCCGTGTCCCAGCAGGTGCACCGTCACCTTCGGGGCCAGGCGGGCGGCATGGCGGACGAACTCGTCGCCCGGGGCGTGGAACTCGTGCGGGCGGATCGCGTCCATGCCGATCGGCCAGTACGTGCCGAAGTGGACCGGGACCGCGGCCGCCGGGGACAGGGCGGCCAGTGCCTGGGCGGCGCGGCCCGCGTCCAGATGGCCGTGACCCAGGTACGGCCCCCAGCCGCCGACCGGAAGGAGTGCCACGTCGACCGGCCCGACCGCCTCCGCCATGCCGTCGAACAGGCCGGTGTCACCGGCGAAGTAGGTGCGGGCCTCGCCCTCCACCACGTAACCGAGCGCGGGGGAGCGGTGCGGGCCGACCGGGAGCCGGCGCCCGTCGTGCAGGGCCGGTACCGCGCGTACGGTCACGCCCTCGACGGACACCTCGTCGCCCGGCCCGAGCTCGGTGAGCCGCAGCCCGCGGACGTCGAGCCGGCGCAGTGCCCGTACGGCCCGCGGGGCGCCGCTCGGCACGATGACGTGGGTGCCGGGGGCGAGGCGGGCGAGCGAGGGCAGGTGCAGGTGGTCGGCGTGCAGGTGCGAGACCAGCACGGCCTCGGCCCGAGCCGCCTCGGGCGGCGGCAGCGCGCCGCGGCGGCGGCGCAGGTGCGCCAACCTGCGCGCGAAGAGCGGGTCGGTCAGGAAGCGGATCCCGGAGTCCTCGACCGTGCACGTGGCATGACCCCACCAGGTGACCTCCACCGCCACGCCACCCTCTCCCGATCTCCCGCGGCCGAACCCATGGACCTTCCGTAACGAGGGTAGATGTCCGCGGCCGTCGGTGTGGCCGGTCTTCGCCGGACCACCCGCACTTGGTATACCGAACCCCTCCTCGGGTGCCCCGGGACGCAGTAGGGTCGGTCCATGGACGACGTTCGGGTGGCGGCGATCGCCAGCCTCACCCCGCTCGAAGAGCTCGACGACGACCCGTTTCTGGTCGATACCCGCAGCCAGTACGCCATGTGCGTCCGCTGGGCGCACGACAAGGGTTACGTGGTGGCACGGCAGTTGCTCTGCTACGGCATGAGGCCCGACCACCAGGCGTTGTGGGCGGACGTCGAGGAGGGCACCGTGGACCTCTTCGTCGCCCCGAACGAGCGCGTTCTCGCCCGGGCGTTGACGGACGTGCCGGAGTTCCTCGCCGAGTGCGAGCGGCGCGGGGTGCGGCTGGAGACCGCGGGGCTCGACGAACCGGCGTACGACGCGCCCATGAAGGCCGGGGTGCACCGCCGGCTCTCCATGCCCACCGCCGGGTACGACGGTTCCTGACGCTCCCCGGCAGCGGCCCGTCCCCAGGCGGGCTGCCCGTCGCGCCTGCGAGGCCTGGGCTCGGCAGGCCCGCCCGTCCCGAGCAGGGGCCCGTGGCCCCGCAGGCCCGCCCGTCCCGAGCAGGGGCCTTTGCCCCGCAGGCCCGCCCGTCCCGAGCAGGGGCCCGTGGCCCCGCAGGCCCGCCCGTCCCGAGCAGGAGCCTTTGCCCCGCAGGCCCGCCCGTCCCGAGCAGGGGCCCTTGCCCTGCAGACCGCCCTGCCAAGGAGGGGGCCCTCATGCCGCAGGGGCCGTGCCCACAGGGCCCACGCCTTCGAACGCTTGTTGCCACGCCCCTGCCCCGCACGGCCCGTGCCTTCGAACGCCTGTTGCCACGTCCCCGCCCCGCAGTCGTTGTGCCACGCTTGAAGCAGGAAACGGGTGAAAGGTGAACCAGGCGTGGGTGAACGGCGAGGGCGAACCGCCGGACGCTGGCGGAGCGCGGGGCGGGCCCTGTTCCGGGTGATCACGGTGTGGGTGGTCTCCACGCTCACCCTGCTCGCCCTGGCCGCCCTCCTCCCCGACTTCCAACTGCAGTCCGCCGACGGCGACAGCATCACCAGGACCGCGCTCACCGCGGCCTGGGGCGCGGGTGCCTTCGCTCTGCTCGGCGCGCTGGTCTGGCCGCTGATCGTGCGCGCCCTGTTGCTCGTACCGGCGCTCGTGCTGGGCCTGTTGGTGTTCTTCCTCAACGGCTCGCTGCTGCTCGTCGCGCTCTGGCTGATCCCCGACGGGCGGGGCGCCGCCGCGCCCGAGACCGCCGTCGTGGTCGCCGCCGTGATGTCCGCCGTCGCCTCGGCCACCTCCACCGCGCTCGCCGTCCGCGACGACGACGCCTACCGGCGCCGCCTCTACCGCCTCACCGACCGCAAACGCCCCCGGATCGTCCGCGAGGGCGGAGCCGAACCCGTCCCCGGCACTCTCTTCCTGCAACTCGACGGGGTCGGCCACCGCGTGCTGCGCGACGCCGTCGCCGCCGGCCGGATGCCCACCGTCGCCGACTGGCTCGCCGGCACCCACACCCTCACCCCCTGGCGCACCGACTGGTCCAGCCAGACCGGCGCCAGCCAGCTCGGGATCCTGCACGGCACGAACGAGGACGTGCCCGCCTTCCGCTGGTACGAGAAGGACACCGGCCGGCTCATGGTGTCCAACCGCCCCGCGAGCGCCGTCGAACTCCAGCGCCGCGCCGTCGAGCGCACCGGCGACGGCGGACTCCTCACCTTCGACGGCGCCTCCCGCGGCAACCTGTTCAGCGGCGGCGCGGACCAGATCGCCCTCGTCCTGTCGACCGCCGCCCGCCGTGGCCGCCGCAACCGCTCGCGCGCCGGCTACTTCGCGTACTTCTCCGACCCCGCCAACGCCGTCCGCACGGCCGGCTCCTTCGTCGCCGAGACCTTCCGCGAGATCTTCCAGGCGACCCGGGCCCGGCTGCGCCGGGCCACCCCACGGGTCTCCCGCGGCGGCCTCTACCCCCTCGTGCGCGCCTTCGCCACGGTCGTCGAGCGCGACGTGGTGGTCGCGGCCGTGATGGGCGACATGCTCGCCGGCCGGACCGCCGTCTACGCCGACCTGGTCGCATACGACGAGGTCGCCCACCATTCCGGGCCGCAGGGCCCCGACACCGACCAGGTCCTGGCGCGGCTCGACCGGGTGATCGCCCTGATCGCCAAGGTCGCCGAGCACGCCCCCCGCCCGTACCGGATCGTGCTCCTCTCCGACCACGGCCAGAGCCCGGGGGAGACCTTCGCGTCGGCGTACGGGCTGACGCTGCGCGACCTGGTCCGGGCCGGCTGCGGGCTGCCGGTGCCGCGCCGGGTGCGCCGGACCCGCCGGGGGCACCCCCAGACGGAGTCCGGGGGAGGCTCCGAGGCGCGGGACGCGGCCCGGGACGCACTGCGCAGCGCGCTGCACCGCCCCGTCGACCAGGCGGACGAGGAGGGGACGGAGGGCGCCGAGGCGGCGGCGGTCGCGGCGGCACGGGCGCCAGAGCCGGTCGTCCTCGCGTCCGGCAACCTCGGCCTCGTCTCGTTCCCCGGCGTGCCGCACCGGATGACCCGCGAGGAGATCGACCGGCTGCACCCGGCGCTCCTGCGCACCCTCGCGCAGCACCCGGGCATCGGTTTCGTGCTCGTCGCGAGCGAGGAGCACGGCTCGGTCGTGCTCGCGCGCGACGGGGTCGAGGTGCCGGTCGCCGCACTCACCGACGACGACGCGGACGGGCCGCTCGCCGTCTTCGGCCCGGGCGCGGCCGCGGCCGTACGCCGCACCGACGGGTTCCCGCACGTCGCGGACATCATGGTCAACTCGATGTACGACCCGGCGACCGGCGCGGTCCACGCCTTCGAGGAACAGATCGGCTCGCACGGCGGTCTGGGCGGCGAGCAGGCGCAACCGTTCGTGCTCTGGCCGCGCGAGCTCACCGCCCCGCCCGACGGTCTGGTGGGCGCGGAGCAGGTGCACCAGGTGCTGCGCGGCTGGCTGCGGGAGAGCGAGGGGCCGCAGGTGCCGTTGGAGATTTCCCCGCCGAAGCGCGACGCGGGAGCATTTCTTCCGGTGGATGGGCCCGCCGTGCGGGACAAAAACGGGTGACTTGGAGCGCCGTCCCGATTTCTGGACCATGGGGGCGTTTGTCCGACGAGAGGCACCACCACCCCCCATGAGCACAGCCCCCACCGCACCCCCCGGCCCCGCACAGGCCGCTCCCTCACCGTCCGGCCCCGCACTGGCCGCTGCCGCACCCCCCGGCCCCGCACTGGCCGCTCCCGCACCCGCCGGGGAGCAGGACCCGCAGGCCGGCAGGCACGCCCGGCGGTTCGGTCTGCCGGTCGCCACCGCCCTCGTCATGGGCAACATCATCGGCGGCGGCATCTTCCTCCTCCCCGCCTCCGTCGCGCCCTTCGGCACCATCAGCCTGCTCGCCTTCGGCGTCCTCACCCTCGGCGCGATCGCCCTCGCCCTCGTCTTCGGCCGGCTCGCCCACCGCCTCCCGCGGACCGGCGGCCCCTACGTCTACGCCCGCGCCGCCTTCGGCGACTTCGCCGGCTTCCTGGCGGCCTGGTCCTACTGGGTCACCGCCTGGGTCTCCAACGCGGCCCTCGCCGTCGCCGCCGTCGGCTACCTCGACGTCGTCCTCCCGGTCCACGGGTCCACGCTCGTCACGATCGCCGCCGCCCTCGCCTTCCAGTGGCTGCCCGGCCTCGCCAACCTGGCCGGCACCCGGTACGTCGGCGCGGTGCAGGTCGTCGCCACCGTGCTGAAGTTCGTGCCGCTGCTGCTGGTCGCCATCGGCGGGTTCTTCTTCTTCGATCCGGACAATCTCGGTCCCTTCCACGCGAGCGGCGGCAGCGCGCTCGGCGCCGTCTCCGCGTCCGCCGCGATCCTGCTCTTCAGCTATCTGGGCGTCGAGTCCGCCGCCGTCAGCGCCGGCCAGGTGCGCGACCCGCGCCGCAACGTCGGCCGCGCCACCGTCCTCGGCACCCTCGGCGCCGCCGCGCTCTACCTGCTCGGCACGCTGTCCGTCTTCGGCACCGTGGCCCACGACGAGCTGGTCACCTCCACGGCCCCCTTCTCCGACGCCACCGACATCATGTTCGGCGGCTCCTGGGGCGGCGTGGCCGTCGCCTGCATGGCCATGGTCAGCATCCTCGGCGCCCTCAACGGCTGGACCCTGCTCAGCGCCCAGATGCCCTACGCCGCCGCCCGCGACGGCCTGTTCCCGAAGGCCTTCACGGTCGAGCGGCGCGGTGTCCCCACGGTCGGCGTCGTCGTCACCGTCGCGCTCGCCTCGCTCCTGACGGTCTACAACTACACGGCCGGCACCGAGGGCGTCTTCGAGATGCTCGTGCTCGTCACCACCTTCACCGCCACCGTGCCCTACCTGCTCTCCACGGCCGCCCAGATCTACTTCCTGCTGTCCGGGCAGCGCGAGAAGGTCTCCCGTGCGGGCCTCGTCCGCGACGGCGTGCTCGCCCTCGCCGCCTTCGGCTTCTCCCTCTGGCTGGTCGCGGGCTCCGGCTACGCCGCCGTCTACCAGGGCGTGCTGTTCCTCTTCGCCGGCGTCCTCGTGTACGCGGTGATGGCGGCCCGCAAGGGGCGCGCCTCCTGAAGCGGGGACGCACGACCGCTGCCGCCGGGACACCCGGTGCGGTGAAAAGCGGGCCGGGGGCGTAGGCCGCCCGGGCGGATCTGGCGCCCGGGCGGCCTACGCCCCTTCCCGCGGGGCAGTACGGATCTCCATGAGGTCCCTCGCCCGGTTCGCGCTCGCGGTGCTGCTCGTGCTGGCCGCGCTGCTCGGCGCCGGCGCGGGAGCCGCCGCGGGGGTGCCGGGCGCCGAGGGCGAGTCGCGGTCCGTCTCCGCGGCGGCCGATCCGGGAGCGGAGAGCCACGACGCCGCCGAGACCGAGGCGACCGCGCCCGTCCGCGGGGTACGGCGCCCCGCGCCGCCGCGGGCCGCGCCGTGCGCCGCCCCCGCCGGCGACCCCGCCCCCGTCCCCGTTCCGTCCGCGCAGGGCGACGCTCCCCGGTCGGCGGTGATGCGGTGCTGAGGGGCCTGGCCTCCCTCGCACCCCACCCCCCACCGCAAGGAGCACCGCCATGCCCGTCGACCCCTACGCCGTCCTCAACGCCCTGCTGCGCGCCGAGGCGGCCCGTGAACGCGCCACGGAACGCCGCGCCGAGCGGGAACACGAAACGGAACCGCACGTGGCCCGCACCGCGCCGGAGCTCTCCGCCGACGCGGAGCGCCGGGCGGACTGACCGCCCAGTTCCCTCGTCCCGGTTCCGGGACCTTCCGGCCGACCGGTCTCCGTCGCCGGGGACGTCACGCCGCGTGCGGCAGGTCCCCGGCGGCGGACGGCGCCGCGGCGGCCCGGCGGCCGTGGACCAGCACCAGGACGAGCACCCCCACGGCGAGCAGCGACAGCACGAGCAGCGCGGGGACGCGGGCGACCAGCGGTCCGGCGAACAGGCAGCACACGCCGACGACGAGGAGCGGGGTCGGGCGCGGTCCGCCCGCGCGCAGGATGATCGCCGCCGAGCCCAGCAGGAAGACGCCGACCCCGCCCGTCAACGACCAGGCCACGGTGCCGTGCAGCGGCTCGGCCAGATCGTAGTGGCCGGTGTCGGCGACCTGGGTGAGGACCTTCTTCATACCGAGCGCGCACAGCACCACGCCCGCCACCAGCGGCAGGTGCAGGAAGGTGTACGCGTCCCGGGCGAACCGGGTCCGCTCGTCGCCGTCCAGCGCGGCGAGCCGGTGCTCCAGGTGCTCACCGAAACGGCGGAAGTACAGCGCCCACAGCCCCGCCGACAGCAGCAGGCCCGCCGCGCACGCGCCGATCACGGCGACGGTCAGCGGGAAGCCCTCCATGCCAACGCCCATGGCCACGATCGACTCGCCGAGCGCGATGATGACGATCAGGCCGTACCGCTCGGAGAAGTGACCCGGCGCGTTCACCCGCCAGCCCGACGAGCCGGTCACGAAGATCGCGCCGTAGTCCACGGCCACCGCGCCCAGCCAGAACAGCAGCCGGATCTTCCCGTCGTAGGCGCAGCCCACCAGCAGCAGCACGAACGGCGGCAGCACCGACAGCAGCGCCGTCCGCCCCAGGACGCGGTGCAGCACCTTGTCGCCGGGGCTGGCCAGACGGTACGAGGCCAGGTGCAGCACCCGCACGACGCCGTAGCTGAGCACGAACACCAGCGGCGCGGGCAGCCCGCCCGGCGCGTCGGCCAGCACCTCCGGCACCGCCAGCGACACCACGAACACCGTGGCCATCACCGTGACGAGCACCCCGAACAGGGCGACCGAGTCGGCCCGCACGACATTGCCCAGCCACGAGAAGGCGCACCAGCACCACCACATCAGCGCGAGCACCGCCATGGCCCCGACCACCCGCACCGGCGACGGGTCGGCCGCCATCAGCGCCGTCACCTGCGTGATCGCGTAGACGAAGACGAGGTCGAAGAACAGCTCCGCCGGCGTCACCTTGTGATCGTCCCCGGTCGCGACGAGATGCGACCGTCCCTTGCCCCCCACGGCAGTCCCCCTGAACGAACGGGCCGGCCTCATCCGGCCATCCAGGCGCGAACCCTACCCGGTCCCTCGCCCCGGTCCTCCCGAGCGATCTGGCCCTCCCGAGCGATCTGGCCCTCCCGAGCGACCTGGTCCTCGCGAGCGTTCCGGTCCCCCGAGCGTCCCCGTCCTCCCGAGCGTCCAGGTCCGCATTACCTCGCACGTAATCGACGCCCCGAGAGGTGCACGGCACTCTCGAATCACCGGGTCCCGGGCGGCGCACTCCGCCCGGGCGCCGGGCCCACACCCCGTCAGATACGCCTCTCAGGAGGGTGATCCGCCATGTCCCAGGCCCTGCTCGCCGGTCTTGCCCGCACCACCCAGCCGCGGTCCATGGTGCGCCGGTTCCTCGCGCTCGACGCCGTCGTCACCGGCGCCAACGGTCTCGCCTACGTCGCCGCCCCCGGCCCCCTCGGCGAGTTCCTCGGCGTCGACCGCGGGCTGCTGTTCGAACTCGGACTCTTCCTGACCGCGTACGCGGCCGGAGTGGCCTGGCTCGCGAGCCGTCCGCGGCCGTCGGCCCTCGGCGTGAAGACCGTGGTCGACGCCAACCTGCTGTGGACGGTGCTCAGCGTCGTCGCGCTCGTCGCCTGGCTGGAGCCCACGACCGCGGGCGCGGTGTGGACCCTGCTGCAGGCCGGTACCGTCGCCGGCTTCGCCGGACTCCAGTGGTCGGCCCTGCGGGCCGCTACGCCTTGAGCGACTGGAGGTACGCCACCGTCGCCGGGTCGGCCGGGAGGAACGTCTCGATGGCCAGCTCGGCGACGGTCACGTCCAGCGGCGTGTTGAACGTCGAGATCGACGACACGAACGACAGCACGTGCCCGTCGTGCTCGATCCGCAGCGGCAGCGCGAAGTACGGGTACGGCACCGGGTCCTCCCGGTCGTCGGGACCCCCGGCGCCCTCCGGCAGCGGATAGGCCGCCACCTCCTCGTACAGCGCGCGCAGCGCCTCCGAGCGGACCAGGCCGATCTGACGCTCCATCTGGGCCAGCAGATGCCCCCGCCACTCCCGCAGATTGCGGATCCGCGGCGCGAGGCCCTCCGGGTGGAGGGTGATCCGCATCGCGTTCAACGGCGGGGTCAGCAGGTGCTCCGGGAGCCCGGTGAGGAGCATCCCGATCCCCTGATTGGCCGCCACGACCGTGTACGAGCCGTCCACGACGAGCGCCGGGAACGGCTCGTAGCCCTGCAGCAGCCGCGCGATGCCCTCGCGGAGCGTCTCCAGCAACGGCTCGTCGAGCGTCGACTCGGTGAACCGGGGGGCGTAACCCGCCGCCAGGAGCAGGGCGTTGCGCTCCCGGACCGGCACGTCCAGGTGTTCCGCCAGCTTGAGGACCATCTCCTCGCTCGGCCGCGAGCGCCCGGTCTCGACGAAGGAGATGTGCCGCGCGGACGAGTCCGCCCGCAGCGCCAGCTCCAGCTGGCTCAACCGCCGCTGCTCGCGCCAGCCGCGCAGCAGCGGACCCACACCCGTGTCGGTCGCGACAGTTGTCATGGTCAGACGGTATCCCAGAGGGGGACCCGGGTACGTTCTCCCCGGGACCGCTCCGTCACCACCCAGCGCACCGCCACCAGCCAGCACGACCGGAGGGAGCACCACGTGCCCACACAGCCCCTGTCGCAGAAGGAGATCGAGGACCGCCTGCGGGAGCTTCCCGGCTGGGCCCTCGACGGCGACCGCATCACCCGGAAGTACGAGCTCGCCGACCACTTCGCCGCGACCGCGCTCGTCGTCCATGTCGCCCAGATCCAGCAGGAGCTGAACCACCACAGCGATCTGACGCTCGGTTACAACACCGTCGCCGTCTCCGTGAACACCCACACCGCCGGCGGGGTCACCGACAAGGACTTCGGGCTCGCCGAACGCGTGGAGGCGGTGGCGCCCGGCCACGGCGCTCGCTGACACCGCCACGTACGATCTCCCGCATGGGGGAGCACACGGGGAAGCCGATCCTCGACTACGAGGCCGAGGCCGCGCACTACGACGAGACCCGCGGCGGGGTGCCGCGGGCTCGGGCGGCGGCCGACGCCGTGCTGCGGCTCGTGCCGCCCGACGCCCGCACGCTGCTCGACCTCGCCTGCGGCACCGGCCTCGTCACCGAACGCCTCGCCCGGCCCGGCCTCGCCGTGTACGGGGCCGACGCCGCGCACGCGATGCTGCGCACGGCCGCCGGCCGGGTCCCCGGCCGGGCCGTGCGCGCCGACGCCCGGCGGCTGCCGCTGCGGGACGGTGCCGTCGACGCCGTCAGCGCCGTCTGGCTGCTGCACCTGGTGCCGTTCGTCGAGGACGTCGTCGCCGAGGCGGCCCGGGTGCTGCGCCCCGGCGGCGTGTTCGTCACGACCGTCGACAAGGACCTCGCCCACGACGTCGGCAGCGACATCGACGCCGTGCTCCGCCCGCACCGCGCGCCCGACGCGGCATCGGACCGGCTCGGCCTCGTCACCGCGTACGCCGCCGCGCACGGCCTCGTCCCCGCCTCCGGCACCGACTTCACCGGCCACGGCCAGGGCGGCACCCCGCGCGGCACCGCCGAGAAACTGCGCCGCGGCTCCTACGCGTCCTGGTTCCACGGCACCCCCGCGACCGTGGAGGCCCTCTCCCGGGCCCTCGCCGCCCTCCCGGACCAGGACCGGCCGCGCGCCGATCCCGCCTACCGGCTCGCCCGCTACGTCAAGGACGCGGCCCGCGGCTGAAGTCCATCACCCAGTTCACCACCCACCGCTCGGTCCCGGCGGGCGCGAACGCCTGCTCCCAGCGGGCCGTCTCCGGGCCGATCCCCGACCACCGGAACCGCACCCGCACCGGACGGCCCCCGTAGTGGTCGTCGCCGAAGAACTCGCCCGTGCCGTCCGGGCCGAAGCGCCCGCGCACCGGCGGCTCCAGCCGGCCGGTGCGGCTGTTGGACCAGTTCAGCGTCCACTCGTCGGTCTCCGGCTCGTACAGGCGCAGGGTCAGCCCGCTGAAGCCCTTCGCGGGGAAGACGATCTCGTCGACGTGCGCCCGACCGTCCCGGAACAGGAGCCCGGTGGTGTGCCCGTCGAACTCCTCCCAGCCGCTGTCCGGATCGAGGAAGTCGGCGAGCCGCCGGTTGCGGACGGTCCACCCGCCCTCCAGGAAGTCGAAGCCGCCGCCGCTCACGCGTCCACCCCCGTCGTGCCGCTGGTCAGCGCGTCCGCCAGGTACGCGTCGAGGTCGGCGGTCTCGGCTGCGAGCATGTGCCGCACCCAGGCGGCCCGTTCGTGACCGAGCGGGGCCAACTCCCAAACACAGCCGATCCAGTTGCGCGCGCCCGGCTCGGTCGGCACGAAACGGGTGGGGTCCAGGTCCGGGCAGTCGAGGGCCGGCTGGCCCGCCGCCGCGCCCGTGAAGTGGAGCACGTTGTCCCACACCCAGCTGTAGACGTTGAGGTACGCGCCGGTGTCGCCGCCCCGGTGCAGCACCACGAAACTCGCCGCCGGGGTGCCGTCCGGCGCCGGAAGGAGCTCCGGGAGCAGCGCGTACGCCGCCTTCTCGACCTCCGGCTCGATGCCCGCCGGGTCGGCCGTCACGTGGTAGCGCTTGATGTGCCGGCCGCCGATCTCGACGGGCGGCAGAACGATGAGGTGCTTCTCCGCGAAAGTCATGGCTGGACTGTAGGAGCACTTCACTGACACCTTGTGTCAGTGAAGTCCAGCCGTCTCCTCACGATCCTGCTGCTCCTGCAGACGCGCGGCCGCATGACCGCCCACGAGCTCGCCGAGGAGCTGGAGGTCTCGGTCCGCACCGTCTACCGGGACGTCGAGTCCCTGCACGCCGCCGGAGTGCCGCTGTACGGCGACGCCGGGCACCGCGGCGGTTACCGGCTGCTCGCCGGACACCGCAACCGGCTCACCGACCTGTACGCGCGCGAGGCCGAGGCCCTCGTGCTCGCCGGGCTTCCCGTCGCCGCCGACGAGCTCGGGCTCGGCGGCCACTTCACCGACGCCCAGCTGAAACTGCGGGCCGCCCTGCCCGCGCCGCTGCGCGAGCACGTCGACCGGCTGCGCACCCGCTTCCACATCGACGCACCCGGCTGGTACGCCACGGAGCGAGCGGCCCCGTTCCTGCCGCAGGTCGCCGACGCCGTCCGGACCGGGCACGTCATCACCGTCCGCTACCGGCGCTGGAAGGAGCCCACCGACGTCGACCGGCGCCTGGAGCCGTACGGCCTGGTGCTCAAGGCGGGCCGCTGGTACCTGGTCGCCGGGCCCGGGCCGCGCACCTACCGGGTCGACCAGATCCTCGACCTCACCGTCACCGACGAGGAGGCCGTCATCCCCGAGGACTTCGACCTGACCGCCCACTGGCGGGCGGCCCAGGACGACTTCCACGCCCGGCTGCACCAGGGCGAGGCCCTCGTCCGGATCTCCCCGCGCGGTGTCGCCCGGCTCAGCGGCGCCGCCGCCCTGGCCGTCGCCGAGCACGGCGTCACGGAGTCCGACGGCTGGATCCGGGCCTCCCTGCCCGTCGAGGGGCCCCGGCACGCCCACGACACCCTGCTCGCCCTCGGCACGGAGGTGGAGGTCCTCGCCCCCGAGGACCTCCGCGAGCGGATCGCCGCCACCGTGCGGACCCTCGCCGCCCGTTACGCCTGAGCCGCGACCGTGGCCGCCGGGTCGCCGTCCTGGTCCGCCGCCGGCTCGCCCTCCCGGTCCGCCACGCCGTCCTGGTCCGCGGCCGGGCCGAACGCCCGGTCCGCGTAGGCCGAGAAGTCGCGCGGCTCGCGGCCCAGGACCCGCTTCACCCCGTCCGTCACCGGGGTGTTGTGCCCGTCGAGGAGCGTCGTGAACAAGGCGGCCAGCCATGCCGCTTCGGGCTCCGGCATGCCGAACCCGGCCAGCATCCCGGCGAATTCGACCTCGCCCATCGGCACGTACGCGACCTCCCGGCCCGAGGCCCGCGACAGCTCGGCCGCCACCTCGGCGAAGGTCAGCGCCCGCGGCCCGGTCAGCTCGTGCACCAGACCCGCCTGCCCGTCCTGCACCAGGGTCTCCACGACGACCTCCGCGAGGTCGTCCACGTCGACGAACGGCTCCGCCGTGTCACCGGCCGGGAAGGCGATCACCCCGGCCGCGACACCTTCCGCGAGCAGCCCCTCGTCGAAGTTCTGCGCGAAGAACGCGGCCCGTACGACGGTGAGTTCGACCCCGGCCGCCCGCAGCGCCTGCTCCGCCCGCACCGCCTCCGGCTCGCCCCGCCCGGAGAGCAGGGTGAGCCGCCGCACCCCGTGCGCGGCCGCGAGCCCGCCGAAGGTCCGCATCGCCTCCTCGGCGCCCGGCGCGGCCAGGTCGGGGTAGTAGTTGACGAACGCGGCGTCCGCGCCCGCCAGGGCCGGACCCCAGGTGGCCGGGTCCTCCCAGTCGAAGCGGGTCGGGCCGCCGCGGGAGCCGGCGAGGACCCGCGCCCCGCGCTCCTCCAGGCCGCGGGCCACCCGGCGCCCGGTCTTGCCGGTCGCACCCGTCACCAGAACCGTCCGCGTGCCGTCCCTCCGCGTGCCGTCCGTCTGCGAGTTGTCCGTCTGCGTGTTCTCCGTGTGCGTCGTCATGGCTCAAGACTCGTCGTCGCGGACCGGGATTCCCATGCTCCACCGGCTCACCCGCATACGCCTCCGTCTACGCTGGCGGCCATGGACGCACTCGCCGGCCTCCTCGACGGACCCCGCGCCAAGGGCGCCTTCATCCTGCGCATGGTGATGGCACCGCCCTGGTCCGTACGGATCGCGGACGAAGCCCCGCTCTGCCTGATGTGCGTCACCGACGGCGAGGCCTGGATCGTGCCCGACGGAGGCGGGGCTCCGGTCCTGCTGCGGCCCGGTGACATCGCGATCGCCCGCGGCCCGGAGCCGTACAACGTCGCCCACACCGCCGACGCCGTGCCCACCGCCGTCATCGGCCCCGGCGGCCACTGCTCGACCCTCAGCGGGGAGCCGCTGGAGCAGTCGATGAGCCTCGGCGTGCGGACCTGGGGCAACGCCCCCGACGGCGGCACCGCCGTCCTCGTCGGCACCTACCTGCTGGCCGGCGAGGTCAGCCGGCGGCTGCTCGACGCCCTGCCCGGCCTGCTGCACCTGCCCGCCGACGCGTGGAACTGCCCGCTGATGCCGTTCCTGGAGCAGGAGATCTCTCGCGACGAGCCCGGGCAGAGCGTCGTCCTCGACCGGGTGCTCGACCTGCTCCTGATCGCCGCCGTCCGCGCCTGGTTCTCCCGGCCGGGGGCCGCCGCCCCCGCCTGGTACCGGGCGATGGGCGACCCGGTCGTCGGGCGGGCACTGCGGCTCATGGAGAACGACCCGGCCCATCCCTGGACGGTCGCCTCCCTCGCCGACAAGGCCGGCGTCTCCCGGGCCGCGCTCGCCCGGCGCTTCACCGACCTGGTGGGGGAGCCCCCGATGGCGTACCTCACCGGCTGGCGCATCGCGCGCGCCGCCGACCTGCTGCGGCAGACCGACGCCACCGTCGAGTC
The DNA here is from genome assembly GCF_040680975.1 of Streptomyces sp. NPDC051921. Classification (NCBI taxonomy): domain Bacteria; kingdom Bacillati; phylum Actinomycetota; class Actinomycetes; order Kitasatosporales; family Streptomycetaceae; genus Streptomyces; species Streptomyces sp. NPDC051921. The sequence goes on along the minus strand of NZ_JBFAXU010000015.1, from coordinate 142,801 downwards.
CGTCGCCCGCCAGGTCGGCTACAGCAGCGCCTTCGCGCTGAGCGCCGCCTTCAAGCGGGTCCGCGGGATCAGCCCGCAGCAGCACCGAGGGAACTGAGCCTTCCCCAGGGCGCGCGGGGCCGATCCGACGCACGTGCGACATTTGCCGGATCGGCAAGTTCGTTCGCCTCTCCGGCACGGATGGGCGCACGCTGTCCCCATGAGCGCTATCGAGCACCAGGGCCGCCCGCACGGCCACGGCCGCAGCCACGCCGCCCACCACGCCCACCACGACCGCGCCCACCTCGACTGGGTCGAACTGGCACCCCTGCTCACCCGCCAGGCGGAGACCCAGAGCCCCCTCTACGCCGAGGCCGCCGCCTGGCTCGCCGTCCTCGCGCCCGCGGCATCGGTGCGCCGGGTCCTGGACATCGGCAGCGGGCCCGGCGTCGTCACCGCCCTGCTCGCGGAGGCCTTCCCCGAGGCCGAGGTCGTCGCCGTGGACGCGAGCCCCGAACTCCTCGCCCTCGCCCAGGAACGCGCCGACGCCCGCGGGCTCGGCGGCCGGGTCAGCACCCTGCGGGCCGAACTCCCGGCGGACTTCGCGACGCTGGGCACCGCCGACCTGATCTGGGCCAGCCACTCGCTGCACCACATCGGAGACCAGCGCGCCGCCCTCGCGTCCTTCGCCGACGTGCTGGACCCCGGCGGTGTCATCGCCCTCGCCGAGGGCGGCCTCCCCGCCCGCCACCTGCCGTGGAACGCGGGCGTGGGCCGCCCCGGACTGGAGGCCAGGATCGACGCGGCGAGCGCCGACTGGTTCGGCGAGATGCGGGCCGCGCTGCCCGGCACCAAGGAGGAGATCGACGACTGGGCCGGCCTCCTCGCCGACGCCGGGCTCACCCCCAGCGGCACCCGGAGCTTCCTCTCCGACCTCCCCGCCCCGCTGCCGGACGCCGTCCGCGAGCAGGTCGTCGCCTACTACGAACGGCAGCGGAGCGGCCTGGCCGAGTGCCTCGCGGACGACGACCGCGCCGCCCTCGACCGGCTGCTCGACCCGGCCGACCCGCTCTCCCTGCACCGCCGCCCGGACGTCTTCCTGCTCGCCGCCCGTACGGTCCACACGGCGCGCAGGCCCGCCTGACACCCGGGCGCGACCCTCGGCTCAGGACACCGGCTCCAACCGCCACCACTGTGACGGGGAGTCGGTGTCCTCCCACTGACGCACGTCCGCGCCGTCCTCGTGCGAGCCGTCCGCCACCTCAAGGAGCAGGCCGCTGACGAAGCTCACCAGAGTCACCGTGCCCGGCGACTGCAGGTCCTGCTCGATGATCCACTCCTGGGCGCCGAAGTTGTTGGCCCTCCACTGCTGGATGCGGGCGCCGTTCTCCGTCGAGGCGTTCGCCACGTCGAGCCGCTTGCCGCCGGCCACGTTCACCAGGTGGTGGAGGCCGCTGCCGTTCGGCACCGGGGCGATGTGCCAGTGCTGGCCGGGCGCGCCCCGGTCGGCCGCCTGCCGCACCGGGGCGCCGCTGCGCGTCGACCCCTCGTACACCTCCAGGAGCAGCCCGCTGGCCACGTTCCGCACCCGGTAGACCCCCTCCGCGACCTGCACGGGTCAGGCGCCGACGTTGAACTCGCCCGGGTTCGGGCCGAGGCGGCGGCCCTCGTCCAGCGCGGCGATCGCCGCGAGGTCCTCGGCGTCCAGCTCGAAGTCGAAGACGGCGATGTTCTCCCGGATGCGGGCGGGGGTCACCGACTTCGGGATCACCACGTTCCCCACCTGGAGGTGCCAGCGCAGCACCACCTGGGCGGGGGTGCGGCCGTGCTTCTGCGCGATCGCCACCAGCGCGGGGACCTCCAGGAGGCCACGGCCCTGCCCGAGCGGCGACCAGGCCTCGGTGGCGATGCCGTGCTTCTCGTGCGCCGCGCGGGACTCCGTCTGCTGGAGCTGCGGGTGCAGCTCGATCTGGTTGACCGCGGGGACGACCGAGGTCTCGCCGATCAGCCGCTCCAGGTGCTCGGGCAGGAAGTTGGACACGCCGATCGCCCGGGCCCGCCCCTCGGACAGGATCTTCTCGAAGGCGCGGTACGTGTCGACGTACGCGTCCTTCGCCGGGACCGGCCAGTGGATCAGGTACAGGTCGACGTGGTCCAGGCCCAGCTTCGCCAGCGAGGCGTCGAAGGCGCGCAGGGTGGAGTCGTAGCCCTGCTCGCTGTTCCACAGCTTCGTCGTGACGAAGAGCTCCTCGCGGGGGAGCCCCGAGGTGGCGAGCGCCTTGCCGGTGCCCGTCTCGTTCTCGTAGATCGCGGCGGTGTCGATGGAGCGGTAACCCGCCTCCAGCGCCGTGGCGACGGCGCCCTCGGCCTCGTCGTCGGGCACCTGCCAGACGCCGAAGCCGAGCTGCGGCATCCGCACGCCGTTGTTCAGGGTGAGGAAGGGGACCTTGTTGTCCGTGCTCACGAGGGGTCGTTCCTAACGTCGTCGGTTCTCTCCAGCCAGCGTCAACGATCACCGGCCGGATCGCATTCCGCCGGGCCCGAGGAAGTCCCGGCCGTGCCCAGATAGGCGGCCCGCACCCGCGGGTCCGCCCGCACGTCCTCCGCCGGGCCCTCGGCGAGCACCCGCCCCAGGTCGAGGACGACCACGCGGGCGCACAGCTCCATCACGAAGGAGACGTGGTGCTCGACGAGGAGCACCGCGCACCCCTCCTCCTCCGCCAGGCGCCGCACCACGGCCGCCAGCCGGCCCCGCTCCTCGGCCGACATGCCGGACGCGGGTTCGTCGAGCAGCAGCAGCCGCGGCGGATCGGCGAGCGCCCGGGCCAGCTCCGCCATCCGGGCCTGCCCGACCGGCAGCACGCCCGCGTACGTCCCCGCGAGCGCGTCGAGTCCGCACACGCGCAGCACCTCGGCGGCCCGCGCGCGGCGCGCGGCGACGGGGCCGCGGCGCCACTCCTGCGCGACGACGAGATTGTCCTCGACGGTCAGCTGCCCGAACAGCTGCTGCCGCTGGAAGGTCCGGCGCACCCCGTGCCGGGCCCGCCAGACCGGGGAACGGCGCGTGATGTCGGTCCCGTCCAGCAACACCCGCCCGTGGTCCGGCCGCCGGATCCCTGACAGCACGTCGAACAGCGTCGTCTTCCCGGCCCCGTTGGGCCCGATGAGCCCGCAGACCTCGCCGCCGCGGACCGCGACCGCCACGTCGTCGAGCGCGCGCACCCCGCCGAAGCGCACCTCCACGCCCGTCGCCTCCAGCAGCGCCGTCATGAACGCACTCCCATCCCGAGATAGGCGTCGGCGAGCCGCTCGGCGTCCGCCTCGGCCCGCGGACCGCACCACACGATCCGCCCCTCGGCCAGATACGCGACGGTGTCCGCGAGCCCCAGCGCCTCGGCCGCCTTCTCCTCCACCAGCAGCAGTGCCGTCCCCCGCGCCCGCAGCTCGCCCAGGACCGCGAACACCTCGTCGACCACCCGGGGCGCGAGCCCGAGCGACGGCTCGTCGGCGATCAGCACGTCCGGCGGCCGCTGCAGCAGCGGCGCGAGCGCGAGCAACTGCTGCTCGCCCCCCGACAGCGAGCCCGCGGCGACGCCCCGCCGCGCGGCGAGCGCGGGGAAGCGGGTGAGGACCGCCTCCCGGTCGGCCGCGTCGGCCAGCTGCAGCGCCAGGTTCTCCTCGATGGACAACCCGGCGAAGATCCCTCGCCCCTCGGGCGCCAACCGCACCCCGCGCCGCGCCCGCTCCACAGCGGAGTCCGCCCGGGCCTCCGTCCCGCCGACCCGGACGTCGCCGCCCCGGGCCCGCAACAGCCCACCGGCCACCCGGCAGAGCGTGGACTTCCCGGCCCCGTTGGCCCCGAGCACGGCGACGATCTCCCCGGCCCGCACGCCGAGGTCCACACCGTGCAGCACGTCCGCGCCGGCCCCGTACCCGGCCCGCACCCCGGCGAGCTCCAGCGCGGCGCGGCCCACCCCGGCGGCCGTGCCCGCTCCCGCACGGCCGGGACCCGCGCCCGGGCCGTCCGTGGCGGGGGCGCTTTCGGCGCGGGGCGAGGGGACGCCGGTCATGGCGGCCCGGCCGAGGGAATCGGCGCCGCGGGCGCCGCCACCGACCTCGTCGGGCCCGACCCCGTCGGGACCGACCCCATCGGGCCCGACACCTGGCCCGGCCGCGCCTGGCCCGGCCGGGCCAGGACCAGCGCCACTCGGACCTGCCCCACTGGGACCGGCGCCACCTCGGCCGGCCGTGCCCCGACCGACAGCGCCCGCACGGCCGCCCCGGCGGGCCGCCCAGCGAGCGGGGATCGCCGCCACGTAGCCGTCCGGATCGTTGGCCAGGGCCAGACCCGCGAGACCGAAGAGGACCACCGGGAGATGGGCGGAGTCGGTGACGTACGAGGCGAGGAGGTGGGGGGCGACCGCGAAGACGAGGCCGGCGACGACCGCGTACTGGGGGCGGCGGACGCCCGCCGCGACGACCACGGCCAGCCACACCAGGCCCGCCATCGCGGGAAAGTCCGTCGCCGTCACACGCGTGTTGTACGAGGCGTACAGCACGCCGCCGAACCCCGCCACGCCCGCCGACACCGTGAAGACCAGGAGCTTCGTCCGCACCACCGAGACGCCCGAGGCCGCCGCCGCGGCCGGGGCCGAGCGGACCGCCAGCATCGCGCGTCCCCGGCGCGAGCCCCGCAGCCGGCTCAGCGCCGCCACGCCCGCCGTGCACAGCAGGACGAGGGCCACGCCCATGGCCCGGTCGTCGGACAGGTCGAGCGGTCCGAGGACGGGGCGGGGGATCTCCCAACCGGTGTCCCCGTTGCGCAGCCATCCGAACTGGAAGAGGACCTGGTCGGCGAGGAAGGCGAGCGCGAGGGTCGCCAGGGCGAGCGAGCGCCCGCCGAGCCGCAGCGCGGGCAGCGCCACCACCGCGCCGAGCAGCGCCGCCACGGCCGTACCGGCGAGCGTCGCCGCGAAGAAGGGCCAGCCGCGGCTCATCAGGAGCCCGGCGACGAGTGCCGCGCCGGTCACGAAGGTCGCCTGGGCGAGCGAGACCATCGCGCCCAGGCCGGTGACGACGGAGAAGGACAGGAAGACCAGGCCGATCGCCAGGCCCTGCGCGAGGATGCCGCTCCAGAACGGGGTCGTCACCGTGGAGAAGGCGAGGGCGAGCAGCGCCGCCGCCGCCACCCACGGTCCCCAGCGGCGGGCCGGGCCGAGCGCGGCGAGCCGGTCGTCGGGCGGGGGATCGACGGCCGCCGTACCCGCGACGCGCTCCCGTCGGGCGAGCAGCACGAGTCCGGCGAAGAGGATGAGGAAGGGCACGGCGGTGCGGAAGCCGGTGACGTCCTCGGCGAAGCTCGCGTAGCCGGCGACGAGGTTCTGTACGACCCCGAGCCCGAGCCCGCCCGCGAAGGCCAGCGGCACGGAGGCGAAGCGGCCGAGGACCGCGGCCGTCGCCGAGACGAAGAGGAACAGCGTGTAGTCGTGGGCGGAGAGGCCGAGGAGCGGGGTGGCGAGGACGCCGGCGAGACCGGCGAGCGCCGAGGAGAGCATCCACGCGACGGACGAGAGCCGGTCGGCGTCCACGCCCCGCAGTTCGGCGAGCGAGCGGTTGTCGACGGCGGCCCTCAGCCGCAGCCCGAGCCGGGTGTGCCGGAGCAGCACCCACAGTCCGACGGCGACCGCCGCCGTGACCAGCCAGGTGATCAGCTGGTCGGAGTCCACGCCGACGCCGTCGATCCCGAGCGCCTCGAACGGGCGCCAGGAGACCGCCGGGCTCGGCCCCACCCCCGGCAGGCCGAACTGGTTCTCGGCGGGCACGACCGGCGCCCCGGCCCGCTCCAGGAGTTCCACCGCCCACAGGCCGGCGGCCGGCAGCGCGACGAGCAGGCCGATCGTGGCCGTGATCTGCGCGGTCTCGCCGACCTTGGCCAGCTTGCGGAACATCAGCCGGTCGAGCCCCCAGCCGAGCCCGGGCGCCACGACCAGGACGAGCAGCACGGCGGTGGGGACGGCGGGCCAGCCGAAGCCGGAACGGAGCTCGTGGAAGGCGAGCGCGCACAGGTACGCGGTCGCGCCGTGCGCGAAGTTGAACAGCCCGGAAGCGGCGGAGGACAGTACGAGCCCGGTGGCGAGCAGCGCGTACAGCGCGCCCGAGACCAGACCGCTCAGCACGAAGGCCAGCAGGTCGCCCACGGATCCGCGCCCCCTACCGGAAGGGGATCGGCGGGTGGCAGCGGAAGGGCACGGCCACCTCGTAGCGCCCGCCGGTCAGCCGGACGAGCGCGCCGCAGCCGAAGCTCTCCTTCTGGCCCTTGGGCTCGGCCCGGTCGCCGACGAGGGTGCCGGTGTCGGAGAAGCCGTTCGCCGCCTTCTGGAAGGACTCGACGGTGAGGTCCTTGCCCGCCTTGGCGGCGAGCGAGAGGAAGAGGTCGGCACTCATGTAGCCGGTCATCATGTGCATGTTGAGGGGGACGTCCTTGCCGGCCGCCTTCCTGATGTCCGCCTTGAACTGCCGCATCGCCGGGCTGTCGGCCTCGAAGGGCTGGAACTGCAGGAGCACCACGACCCCGTCGAGTGCCTGCCGGGTGGCGTCCCTGGCGAGGAGTCCCGGGTCGTAGTCGGTGGGGTCGGAGAGCACGCCCCGGTAGCCGGCCCGCTTGAGGGCCGTGAACAGGCCGATGTTGTACGGGGTCTGCATCACGGACACGACGGCGTCGGGAGCCTTGCCACCGGGGCCGGAGCGCAGGATCTCCTTGGTGTAGGCGGACCAGTCGTTCGGCAGTGAGCCGGCGGGCACGGCGGCCTTGGCGTAGGCGAGTTCGAAGCCGGCGGCCCTGAAGCCCTGGGTGAAGGTCCGGATGCCGAACTTGCCTGCGTCGTTGTCGCCCGCGATCAGCGCGACCGAGCGGCCCTTGGCACCGCCGAGGATCGTGGCGAGGCCCTCGGGCCAGGTCTGGTTGAGCGTGCCGCCGGGGGTGGGGACGAGGCAGCCGTTGAAGCCGTAGAGGTGCTTGGGGCCGCAGAAAGAGGGGAGGGTGCCCCAGCCGACCGTGGGAACCGCCTGGGCGTCGAGGAAGTCGGCGCCCGCGAAGGTCACCGAGCTCATGGGCGCGACGGCGAAGACCCGGTCCTGCTGGACGAGTTTGCGGGCCGCGGCGAGATTGCGCGCCGGGTCCTGTCCGTCGTCCTGGGCGCCCAGGTACTCGATCCGGCGTCCGTTGACGCCGCCTTCGGCGTTGGCCCGGTCGTAGCGCGCCTTGGCGCCGAGGTCGGTGTCCTTCTTCGAGTAGCCGCTGGCGCTCGTCATGGAGACGATTCCGCCGACCTTGATCGTGTCGGCGGTCACTCCGCGTACGGTGCCGCCGGAGGCTCCCGGTGCGGGCGAAGTGCCGCCGGTGGAAGCGGAGTTGCAGGCTGTGACGAGGAACAGGGCCGCTGCCGCGGCGGCGAGGGTGCGGAGCGTTCTGGGCACGGTCGGTCATCCCTCCGTCGGGTGACCGCATTCTGTGAGCGACCTGATGAACCGTCAATAACTGATGCAACGTCAATTGATGATGCGTCAGATATCTGGTGGAGGTGCCGGCTCAGCGGTACAGCGCCTCGACCTCGGCCGCGTACGTCTGCTCGATCGCCTTCCGCTTCAGCTTCAGGGACGGGGTCAGGAGCCCGTGCTCCTCGCTGAACGGATGCGCCAGGATCCGGAAGGTCCGGATCGACTCCGCCTGCGAGACCCGCACGTTGGCCGACACGACGGCCCGCCGGATCTCCGTCTCCAGGTCCGGATCGCGCACCAGCTCGGCCGGCGGCAGCGGCGGCCGGTTCTGCATCGCGAGCCAGTGCTCCACGGCCTCCTGGTCGAGCGTCACCAGCGCCGCCACGTACGGGCGGTCGTTGCCGACCACGATGCACTGCGCCACCAGTGGATGCGCCCGCACCCGCTCCTCCAGGCCGGCCGGCGAGACGCTCTTGCCGCCCGAGGTCACCAGGATCTCCTTCTTCCGCCCGGTGATCGTCAGATAGCCGTCCTCGTCGAGCGCTCCCAGGTCCCCGGTCGCCAGCCAGCCGTCGTTCAACACGGCACCCGTGGCCTGTGGATTGTTGAGGTACCCGGAGAAGACCTGGCCGCCGTGCAGCCACACCTCCCCGTCCTCCGCGATGTGCACCGTCGTCCCCGGCACCGGCTGGCCCACCGTGCCGTACTTGGTGCGCTCCGGCGGGTTCGCCGTCGCCGCCGCGGACGACTCCGTCAGGCCGTACCCCTCGAAGATCGTCACGCCCGCGCCCTCGAAGAAGAGCCCGAGCTGCCGGTCCATGCCCGAACCGCCGGACATCGCGTGCCGCACCCGGCCCCCGAGCGCCTCGCGGACCTTCCCGTACACGGTCTTCTCGAAGAACTGGTGCTGCATCCGCAGCCCCGCGGAAGGGCCCGGCCCGATGCCGAAGGCCTTGTGCTCCAACGCCTCCGCGTAGCGCACGGCCACGTCCACGGCCTTGTCGAACGGACCCCGCCTCCCCTCCGACTCCGCCCGGCGCCGGGCGGCGTTGAAGACCTTCTCGAAGATGTACGGCACGGCCAGCACGAAGCTCGGCCGGAAGGCCTGCAGGTCCGGCAGCAGCTCGGACGCCGCGAGCACCGGCTGGTGGCCCAGCTTCACCGCGCCCCGGACCGCCGCCACCTGCACCATCCGCCCGAAGACGTGCGCGAGCGGCAGGAACAGCAGCGTGGAGGCCTCGTCGCCGGGCCGGGAGTGGAAGACCGGCTCCCAGCGGCCGATCAGCATGTCCGTCTCGAACATGAAGTTGGAGTGGGTGATCACGCAGCCCTTGGGGCGGCCCGTCGTGCCCGACGTGTAGATCACCGTCGCCACCGACTCCGGCGTCACCGCCTTGCGGTGCCGCTGCACCACGTCCTCGTCGATGTCCGCGCCGGCCGCCATCAGCTCGCCGACCGCGCCCGCGTCGAGCTGCCACAGGCGCTGCAGCCGCGGCAGCCGGTCGATCACCGAGCCGATCGTCATCGCGTGGTCCTCGTGCTCCACCACGCAGGCCGTCACCTCGGCGTCGTGCAGCATCCACAGGACCTGCTCGGCGGAGGACGTCGGATAGACCGGCACCGACTGCGCGCCCAGCGCCCACAGCGCGAAGTCGAAGAGCGTCCACTCGTACCGGGTCCGCGCCATGATCGCGACCCGGTCGCCGAACCGCACACCCTCCGCGATCAGGCCCTTCGCGAGCGCCATGACCTCGTCCCGGAACTGGGCGGCGGTCACGTCCCGCCACAGCCCCTCGGCGTCCTTGCGGCCCAGCGCGACCCGGAACGGATCCCGGTCGGCATGATCGAACACGGCGTCCGCCAGACCGCCGACCTGAGGCGCCGCCTCGACGGGCGGCACGGTGAACTCGCGCACTGATCTGCTCCCTCGCCCGCTCGATGTCGCCATCCGTACGGCGCCGGTGAACCTACCCCACGCCGCGACGCGACGGGAGGGGCTTCACCAAGCCGCGACATTGGACGTCTCCACAGGTCAGCGAAGGGAAACCGGGCAAGTGAGTGGTTCGCGAGGCCGGTTGGGTGACCCCCGGTAATCCCTGGTGGGCGGAATCTCCACCGAATCTGTACGGAGCGATCACCGCGGCCACCCGCCAGGCGGCGGACCGGGCGCCCACCGGTCGGGCGGACGCGCCTCGCCGGCGGCCGGCGGGCGCCCGTCCGGTGCTCAGCGTGGCCGGTGGAGCCTGTCGCCGCCCGCCAGGATCGCCGTGGCCAGGGCGTCCGCCGCGTCCTGGGTCGCCCCGCGCCGACGCCCCTTGCGCAGCACGAAGTCGACCGCGCCCAGCTCCGGGAGCCCGGCCCGGGCGGGAAGCTCGACGAGGCCGGGCGGCACCAGACCGCGGGTGTGCGCCATCACGCCGAGCCCCGCCCGGGCCGCCGCCACGTTCGCGCTCAGGCTCGAACTCGTGCACGCGATCCGCCACGGGCGCCCCTGCGCCTGCAGCGCCTCCAGGGCGCGGGCCTGGGTGATGCCCGGCGGAGGGAAGACGATCAGCGGCACCGCGCGGTCCGGATCGAGCCGCAGCCGCGGCGAACCGATCCACACCAGCACGTCCTGCCACACCAGCTCGCCGCCGCCGTCCCCGTCCTCGCCGCCGCGCCGCTTGGCCAGGATCAGATCGAGCCGACCCGCCTCCAGGCGCGCCTGGAGCGTGCCGGACAGCTCGACCGTGAGCTCCAGGTCGACCTCCGGGTGCTCCCGCCGGAAGGCCTCCAGGATCTCCGGCAGCCGGGTCGTCACGAAGTCCTCCGACGCGCCGAAGCGCAGCCGGCCGCGCAGCCGCGTGCCGGTGAAGAAGGCCGCCGCCCGCTCGTGCGCCTCCAGGATCGTCCGGGCGAAACCGAGCATCGCCTCACCGTCCTCGGTCAGCTCCACGCCGTGCGTGTCCCGGACGAAGAGCGGCCGGCCGGTCGCCTCCTCCAGACGCCGCACGTGCTGGCTCACCGTGGACTGGCGCAGACCGAGCCGCCGCGCGGCCTGCGTGAAACTCAGGGTCTGCGCGACCGCGAGGAAGGTCCGCAGCTGGGTCGGCTCGTACACGCTGGCGCTCACCTCCCCGACGTTATCGCGATTCGTGATGACAGTCAGTGCGCTGTGCGGGATTCCCGATCGGGGGGCCATCCACCAGGATGGACGCATGAGTTCCCGCACGCCCCGTGGGCCCCACAGGCCCCTGCTGCCGTCCTGGCTGCCGATCGACCCGTACATCCTGGCGTTGCTCGGCACGGTCGGTCTCGCCGCGCTGCTGCCCGCCACGGGGGCGGCGGCGACGGTCGCCAGCGGCGCCTCGACCGGGGCGGTGGCCCTGCTCTTCTTCCTCTACGGGGCCCGCCTCTCCACCCGCGAGGCGCTGGACGGCCTGAAGCACTGGCGGCTCCACGGCACCGTGCTCGCCTGCACCTTCGTGATCTTCCCGCTGCTCGGCCTGGCCGCGCGGGGCCTCGTGCCGACCGTCCTCACCCCCGACCTCTACAGCGGCTTCCTCTTCCTGTGCCTGGTGCCGTCGACGATCCAGTCCTCGATCGCCTTCACCTCGATCGCCCGCGGAAACGTGCCCGCCGCCATCTGCGCCGGCTCCTTCTCCTCGCTCGCCGGCATCGTGATCACCCCGCTGCTCGCCGCGTTCCTGCTCGGGAGCCGCGCGGGCGGCCTCTCCGCCGACTCGGTGCTCAAGATCGTGCTGCAGCTGCTCGTGCCGTTCCTGGCGGGGCAGCTCCTGCGCCGATGGGTCGGGGGATTCCTCGTCCGGCACAAGAAGGTGCTGGGCCACGTGGACCGGGGCTCGATCCTGCTCGTGGTCTACACGGCTTTCAGCGAGGGCATGAACCGGGGCGTCTGGCACCTCGTGACCCCGGCCCGGCTCGGCCTGCTGCTCGCCGTGGAGGCGGTGCTGCTGGCGGTGATGCTCGCACTGACCTGGTACGGGGCCGAGCGGCTCGGCTTCCGCCGGGGGGACCGGATCGCGATCCAGTTCGCCGGCTCCAAGAAGAGCCTCGCCGCCGGTCTGCCGATGGCGAGTGTCCTGTTCGGCGCGCACGCCTCGCTCGCCGTGCTGCCGCTGATGCTCTTCCACCAGATGCAGCTCATGGTCTGCGCCGTCATCGCCCGACGCCGCGCCCGCGACCCGGAGCCCGCGGGCGCGGCGGTCGGGGGTGGAGCGGCCGCGGATGGGGTGGCCGTGGGCGGGGTGGTCGTGGACGCGCGGCCTGGGGGCGGGGCGGTCGTGGACGGGCGGCCTGGGGGCGGGGCGGTCGTGGGCGGGGTGGTCGTGGACGGGCGGCCTGGGGGCGGGGCGCTCGCCGGTGGGGTGGCCGCCGGTGGGGTGCTCGCGGCCGAGGCCGGCGCTCCCGAGGCAGCCCCCTAGGCAGGTCGGGAGACCGGCCGCGCGGCCGGTCCCGAGCAGCCTGGTCGCGCGAACGCTCGCGAACCTGGTCCCGCGGCCGGTCCCGAGCTTGGTCGCGCGTACGCTCCCGAGCTCGGTCCCGTGGCCTGGCCGGTCTTGAGCTCGGTCCCGTCAAAGCTCCCGCGTTCGGTCCCGCGGCCGGTCCCGAACTCGGTCCTGTCGACTCTCCCGCGCCGGCTCGGACGCTCGGTACCGGGGTCGCCCCCCGAGCTCGGTACGGGGTCGCCCCCCGAGCTCGGTACCGGGGTCGCCCCCGAGCTTCGTCCCCTGGGCCGCCCCCCGCCGGGCCGGGCGCCCGTTGGCGGGATCACATCCCTGGTCGCACCTCGTTGATCATCGGGGCCGATACGGTGCTCCCATGCCCGCACTCGATCCCGGCCGCACCGCGCTCGTCCTCGTCGACCTGATGGAGCGCATCGTCGCGCTGCCCCTCGCCCCCCGCCCCGGCACCGAAGCCCTCGCCGCGGCCGGCCGCCTCGCCGACGCATTCCGGGCCGCCGGCGCACCCGTCGTCCACATCCGCGTCGAACGCCCGGGCGTCGACACCCAGCCGCCCGGCAGCGAACTCGTCGCGGCGCTCGTCCACGACGGCGACGACGTGGTCGTCAAGCGGAGCATCGGCGGATTCCAGGGCACCGGCCTCCATGAGCTCCTGCAGAAGCACGGCGTCGCCACCCTCGTCTTCGGCGGCATCGCCACCAACCTGGGCGTCGAGTCCACCGCCCGCGCCGCGGGCGACCTCGGCTACGACCTCGTCTTCGCCGAGGACGCCATGACCGCCCTCACCGCCGACGAGCACCGCGCCTCCGTCCAGCTGGACTTCCCGCGCCTCGGCACCGTCGCCCAGGTCGACGCCATCACCCTGGACCCGGCCGCGTGACCCGGGTGCCGATACGGTACGGGGCCCGCCCCTGCTCCCTCGTCGTGTGCCGCGGCTGCTGCTGCGGCGACGCCCGCAAGAACCCCGGCATGGACCACGACGGGCAGCTGGCCCGGCTCCGGGCGGCCGCCGCGGCCTCCGGCGGCCGGTTGATCGTCCGTACCAGCGACTGCCTCGGACCCTGCGCCCAGGCCAACGTGCTGGTGGTCCAGCCGTCCACGGAGGGAAGGCGACGCGGTGGCCGGGCCGCCTGGATCGGCTGGAGCGCGGACGACGACTGCCTCGACGAGGTCCTGGCCTGGACCGAGGCCGGCGGTCCCGGCATCGCGGCGCCCCCGGCGACCCTCGCACTCCAGATGATCGACCCGCCCCGAACCTAGGGCCGGACCGGGGCCGGCGGACCAGGGCGGGGGCCGAAAAGCCCGGCACGGCGCGCCCTGCCGGGCGCCGCCGGCGTCCCCCGCCTTCCTCGTCGGCCCCCGCTTCCCCTTCTTCTCCAGGCCCTGGCGCTCTTCCCTTTCCCCCAGGCCCTGCCGGGCAGGCCTAGCGGGTCGCCGGCTCCAGGGCGATCCGGTGCTCGCCCGCGTACACGTTCATGTCCTGCCCGCGCAGGAAGCCGACGAGGGTCAAGCCCGACTCCGCCGCCAGGTCAACGGCCAGCGAGGACGGTGCCGACACCGCGGCCAGCACCGGTACCCCCGCCATCACCGCCTTCTGAGCCAGCTCGAACGAGGCCCGCCCCGACACCAGCAGCACCGCCCGCCGCAGCGGAAGCAGGCCCTCGCGCAGCGCCCGCCCCACGAGCTTGTCCACGGCGTTGTGCCGGCCCACGTCTTCCCGTACGTCCAGCAGCTCGCCGTCCTCCGAGAACAACGCCGCCGCGTGCAGGCCGCCGGTCCGGTCGAAGACCCGCTGCGCGGCCCGCAGCCGGTCGGGCAGCGCCGCGAGGAGCTCGGGCGTCAGCCGCACCGGGGGAGCGTCGGCGATCGGGAAGCGCGCCGTGGTCCGTACCGCGTCCAGGCTCGCCTTGCCGCACAGACCGCACGACGAGGTCGTGTAGACGTTCCGCTCCAGCGTGATGTCGGGAACGACCACGCCGGGCGCCAGCTGCACGTCCACCACGTTGTACGTGTTGGAGCCGTCGTCCTTGGCGCCCGCGCAGTACACGATGTTCCGTACGTCCGAGGCGGCCGCCAGGACCCCCTCGCTCACCAGGAACCCCGCGGCCAGCGCGAAGTCGTCGCCCGGGGTGCGCATCGTGATGGCGATCGGCCGGCCGTTCAGCCGGATCTCCAGCGGCTCCTCGGCCACCAGGGTGTCCGGCCGCTCGTTCACCGCCCCGCCCCGGATGCGCAGCACGCGCCGTCGCTCGGTGACCCGTCCCATGAGGCTGCACTCGATTCTGTCCGTGCGGGAAGCCGCGTACGGCCTGACCGGGCCATTCTCCTCTTGTCACGGTCGGACAGGCACTTCGGGTGAATCTTGGTGGTTTACGTCACCTGTTACCCATCAGTCGCTGGCAAGACTGGGTGGTCCTGCCGCAGGAACGAACCAGACGCACGAACCGCACGAACGAACCACCGATCGAACGACCTAGGGGGTCCCGGGCATGACGGGCACTCGAATCGCCGCGCTCGGGCACTACCAGCCCGCCAAGGTGCTCACCAACGACGACCTGGCCGCCCTCGTCGAGACCAGCGACGAGTGGATCACCAGCCGGGTCGGCATCCGCACCCGGCACGTCGCCGGCCCCGAGGAGCCGGTCGACGAACTCGCCGCGCACGCCGGCGGCAAGGCACTCGCCGCGGCCGGCCTCGGCCCCGGCGACATCGACCTGGTGCTCGTCGCCACCTCCACCGCGATCGACCGCTCGCCCAACACCGCCGCGCGCGTCGCCGCCCGCCTCGGCATGGGCTCGCCCGCCACGATGGACCTCAACGTGGTCTGCGCGGGCTTCACCCACGCCCTCGCCACCGCCGACCACGCGGTACGGGCCGGGGCCGCCCGCCGCGCGCTGGTCATCGGCGCCGACAAGATGACCGATGTGACGGACTGGACCGACCGCACCACCTGCGTGCTCGTCGGTGACGGCGCCGGCGCGGCCGTCGTCGAGGCGACGGACACCGACACCGGTGCCATCGGCCCCGTCCTGTGGGGCTCCGTCCCCGAGATGGGGCACGCCGTCCGCATCGAGGGCACCCCGCCGCGCTTCGCCCAGGAGGGCCAGGCGGTCTACCGCTGGGCCACCCAGCAGCTGCCCTCGCTCGCCCGCCAGGCCTGCGCGCGCTCGGGCATCGCCCCCGAGGACCTGGCCGGCGTCGTCCTCCACCAGGCCAACCTGCGCATCGTCGAACCGCTCGCCGCGAAGATCGGCGCGGTCAACGCGGTCGTCGCCCGCGACGTCGTCGACTCCGGCAACACCTCCGCCGCCTCCGTCCCGCTCGCCCTGTCCAAGCTCGTCGAGCGCGGCGAACTCCCCTCCGGCGCCCCGGTCCTGCTCTTCGGCTTCGGCGGCAACCTCTCCTACGCGGGTCAGGTCGTCCGGCTGCCGTAGCGCCCATCTCCTATACTCCAGGCGGTCGTTGAGCCATCGAACGGGGGACACATGGTCGAGGCAGCGGAGGCGGCGTCGTCCACACTCGGCAAGGCCTGGTTCCTCCTGTTCGCCGCCGCCCTCGTGGTGCGCCTGGCGACGCTGCCGCTTCTCCTGCGCGCCCAGCGCGCGTACCGGCAGCGGGAGGCCGGGGCCTTCGCGGGCGGCGCGCCCTCCGGAGACGACTGGACGGCGCCGTTCCTCGAACGGGCGCTGGCCCTGGTGCTCGCCGTCGGCCTGACGGCCTTCCTCGCCAACTTCGACGAGCCGGTCGACTTCGAGCAGCTGTCGATGGCGCAGTGGCCGGAGAACCCGCTCGACCTCGGCAGCATGGTCGGGGAGATCGCGGACACGCACGCCTATCTGTCGCAGGACGTGGCCGTCACGGCCATCGTCTTCGCGGTGCTGTGCGGCTTCCTGCGGGTCCTGACCCAGCGGAGCCTGCTGACCACCGGCCTGCCCGAGGGAGTGTGGTCCTCGTCGCGCACCCGTGTCCGGGTCGCCGCGGGGCTCCTCGTGTACATGGCCCTGCTGGTGATCGTGCTTCCTATCGGGGCCACCGCCGTGGCGCTGGTGTGCCAGGCCGTCGCGCTGGCGGTCGCCCGCCGGCATCAGCCGCTCGTGACGGAGGACACGGGGGTGGTGGCACCCTCGTCGCCGTCGCCGTCGCCGCCGTCGCCGCCGTCGCCGTCGCCGTCGGTCGAGGCGTCCTTGCAGCCGTCGGCCGGGATGAGTGCCGGGGGTCCGGCCTCAGCCGCGGGCAGCGCCGCCCCGACCATCGCGGCCGCCCCCTCCTCCGCCCCAGTCCCCTCCTCCGCCCCCGCCCCCGCCGTACCGGCGGCGCGGCCCGCCGCCGGGCAGCTGCCCGCACCGGCCGACGCGGCCCTCGCCGTCCAGGAGCTGTATCCGCACGAGCCGCGAAGCATCGGCACGTACCGGCTCCTCGGCAGGATCGGCTCCGGCGGCATGGGCACGGTGTACCTCGCGCGGCGGGACGGCTCCGCGACCCAGGTCGCGCTGAAGACGATCAACCCCGAACTGCTCGGCAATCCGGAGCTCCTCGGCCGCTTCGAGCGCGAGGCCGAAGTGCTGTCCATGGTGTCCGGTGCGTACACGGCCCGCGTGCTCGACACCGGCGTGGACGCCGGGCGCCCGTACCTGGCCATGGAACTGCTCGACGGGCGCCCGCTCGACGCGCACCTCGGCGAACTCGGCCCCTTCAGCGGCGCGGAGGCGCTGCGCGCGCTCGCCCTCGCCCTGGCGGCGGCGCTCGCCGCCGTCCACCGGCTCGGCCTGGTCCACCGCGACCTCAAGCCCGGCAACATCATGCTGACCAGCGCGGGCCCCCGTCTGCTCGACTTCGGCATCGCGACGATCGTGGACAGGACACGGCTCACCGCGGTCGGCGGCGGTCCGGGCACGCTCACGTACATGGCGCCCGAACAGTTCGAGGACGGGCCGGTGGGGCCCGCCGCCGACATCTGGGCGTGGGCCTGCTGCGTGGTGTGCGCCGTGCACGGCGACAGCCCTTTCGCGGCGACGGGCTTCGGCGCCGCCTACCGCAGGATCACGGAGACCGGTCCCGAACCGGCGGCGCTCGCGGCGGTGGAGACGGTCGCCCCGGCTCTGGCCGCGGTCGTACGGCGTGCGTTGAGCCCGCGTCCCGAGGACCGCCCCGCGGACGGCACGGCGCTGCTCGCGCTGCTCACCGAAGGACCGGGGAACACCGTCCCCGACGCGCGCTCGCTCCATGACCAGGTCACCCAGGGCTGGCACACCCTCACCCCCCACCCCGACAACTGACTCGACAGTGGTCTTCCCGCCCGGCCGTGGTCCCCACGCCCGGCCGTAATCTCCTGCCCGAGCCGGGGGTTCCGCCCCGCCCCGCCGGGTCCTCCGCGCGGGCGTGCCCGCCGCACCCCGTGTGGGCAATCGTCCCGCAGGGCGGGACGGGTGGGCACACGGGACGTCAGCCCCTGCCGGGCCCAGGCTCCCTGCGCCTTGACGCCCGCCACCCCGCCCGCTGCGCCGGAAGGCCCCAGGGGCGGCGGGGCCCCTCCGTCGCCGGGCGACCCGGCATGCCCCGTTCGGCGAAGCCCGGTGCCGGGCGGCCGGGAATTGCCCCGTTCGGCGGAACCCGGTGCCGGGCGGCCGGGAATTGCCCCGTTCGGCGGAGCCCGGTGGCGGGGGCCCTGGGGCCCGCCTAGCTTCGATCGCGGCGAGGGTCTTCTTCCGGCCCCTCTGCGGAACCCTCCGCAGTCCGCCCTCGCGTGATCGGGAGGACCACCATGCGTGCGATACGTGCCGCCGCCGCAGCCCTGCTCGCCGTCGCCCCGCTCGCGATCGCGGCGCCCCCGGCGTCCGCGGAGGACGACGGCTTCCCGAAGGAGGGGACCGGGCACGACATCACGTCGTTCGGGTTCTCCGTCACGCCGGAGACCGTCGTCCCCGGCGGCACCGTCACGCTCAAGTCCGACGGATGCGAGGTCCCCACCGTCACCGTCACGTCGGGGATCTTCGAGACCGTCACCCTGAGCGAGGGCCACCAGGGCACCGCCACCATCGACTTCGAGGCCAAGATCGGCGCCCAGTACGAGGTCACCTTCGACTGCAAGGGCGAGCGCGGCACCGCCAAGCTCACCGTCGCCGGGGAGGGCCACCACGACGGCGCCTCCACCGGTTCGACCGGCGTCCACAAGGGCGTGAAGGCCGGCTTCGGCAGCAGCGGCTCCGACGGCGTCGGCACCACCGAGATGGTCACCGGCGGCGTGCTGATCGTCGGCGCGCTCGGCGCCGCCGTGGTCCTGATGCGCCGCCGCGCGACCTCCGGGTCCTGAAACGGCCCCTCCGCCCCGGCGTGACGAGGACCGGGACGGAGGGGCGCCACACCTGAGGCGTACGAGCCAGAGAGGGCGGGACGGACGTGCAGGGGTCGAACGGGCCGAACCGGCGCGGCGCCTGGGGCGTCGTCGCCGTCGTCCTCCTGGTGGGCGTGCACCTCGTACGCGGCGGTGCGGGGGAGTGGCCGGCCGAAGGCCCTCCGCAGCCGTTGGCCGCCGCGGCGCCGGGCGGCCGGTCCCTGGCCGTGGCTGCCGCGCCCCTGTCGGCATCGCCGCCGGTCCGGGTGCGCGTGCCGGGCGTCCGGATCGACGCGCCGGTGGTCCGGGTGGGCCTGGACGCCGAGGGCTGGATCGAGGCCCCGCCGCCGGACGACCGCAATCTCGCCGGCTGGTTCACCGGTGCCGTCACCCCGGGGGAGCGCGGCACGGCGGTCGTCGTCGGTCATGTCGACACCCCTGAGGGCCGGGCCGTCTTCTACGACCTCGGCGCGCTCGCCCCGGGCGGGCGGATCGAGATCACGCGCACCGACGGCCGCACGGCCGTCTTCACCGTGTACGGCGTCGAGGTCGTCCCGAAGGAGGGCTTTCCCGCGAAGCGGGTCTACGGCTCCACCGGCAGCCCGGAACTCCGGCTCATCACCTGCGGCGGTCCGTACGCGAAGGACGGCGGTTACGCGGGCAACGTGGTCGTCTCCGCGCGCCTGACCGAGGTGCGCTGAGGGTGCGCTGAGGGTGCGCTGAGGCCCTTTCCCGCACCGCGACCTTCCTTTGTCCTGGGTCGGGAAAAAGTAGGGGCTTATTCCTGTGCAACTTCTTCCCAGCCCGGGACGCCGCTGCTACGTTCCCCTCGAAAGCCCGGCGCGGAGCATCCGCGAAGACCATCAGGGGAGGGGCGCGTGAGACGCATGACGGCACGACCTGCCAACGCCCACCAGGCGCGACTCCTCCGGCTGCTGCGCGACGGAGGACCCAACTCCCGTGCGCAGCTGGGCGATCAGATCGACCTCTCGCGTTCCAGGCTCGCTGTCGAGGTCGACCGGCTGCTCGACACCGGCCTCGTCGTCGCGGACGGCCTCGCCGCCTCGCGCGGCGGACGTCGCTCGCACAACCTCCGGCTCGCGCCCGAACTCCGTTTCCTCGGCATCGACATCGGCGCCACGTCCATCGATGTCGCCGTCACCAACGCCGAGTTGGAGGTGCTCGGGCACCTCAATCACCCGATGGACGTCCGCGAGGGCCCCGTCGCGATCTTCGAACAGGCCCTGGCGATGGCGGCGAAGCTGCGCGCCTCCGGCCTCGCCGAAGGCTTCGACGGTGCCGGCATCGGCGTCCCCGGACCCGTCCGCTTTCCCGAGGGCGTCCCGGTCGCCCCGCCGATCATGCCCGGCTGGGACGGCTTCCCCGTACGGGAGGCGCTCAGCCAGGAGCTCGGCTGCCCGGTCATGGTCGACAACGACGTGAACCTCATGGCCATGGGGGAGCAGCACGCGGGCGTCGCACGCTCCGTGGGCGACTTCCTCTGCGTCAAGATCGGCACCGGCATCGGCTGCGGCATCGTCGTCGGCGGAAACGTCCACCGCGGCACGACGGGCAGCGCCGGCGACATCGGACACATCCAGGTCGACCCGGACGGGCGCCCCTGCGCCTGCGGCAACACGGGCTGTCTGGAAGCCCACTTCAGCGGTGCCGCTCTGGCGCGCGACGGCGAGGAGGCCGCCCGCGGCGGCCGCTCGGACGAGCTCGCCGCCCGCCTCGCCGAGGCCGGCCGGCTCACCGCCGTCGACGTCGCGGCGGCCGCGGCCGCCGGCGACGCCACCTCGCTCGCCCTCGTCCGCGAGGGAGGCAACCGGGTCGGGCAGGTCATCGCCGGACTCGTCAGCTTCTTCAACCCCGGTCTGGTGGTGATCGGCGGCGGTGTCACCGGCCTCGGTCACCATCTCCTCGCCAGTGTCCGCACCCAGGTCTACCGCCAGTCCCTCCCGCTGGCCACCGGCAACCTCCCCATCGTCCTCGGAGAGTTGGGCCACACCGCCGGCGTCATCGGCGCGGCCCGCCTCATCAGCGACCACGTCTTCTCTCCCGCGTAAGCGGGTCCTCGCCGTTCCTCGGGTTTCGTGGGCGCCCGTTCCGCAGGGCGGAACGGGCGGGCATGAAACCCCACCGGCCCGCACCCGTCGCCCTCACCCTGGGCACCCCCGTGCCCCCGTACCCCCGTACCCCCGTGCCCCCCGCACCCAATCGCCCAGGCGCACACCGCACCCGCCGAGGGGATCCCCGCCATGCCCCCAGAACAGCCAGCCCTGCTCACCATGTCCGGCATCACCAAGTCCTTCCCCGGCGTCCGCGCCCTCGACGGCGTCGACCTGGACGTCCGCCCCGGCGAGGTGCACTGCCTCCTCGGCCAGAACGGCGCCGGCAAGTCCACCCTCATCAAGGTCCTCGCCGGTGCCCACCAGCCCGACGGCGGACGGATCACCTGGCGCGGCGAACCCGTCCGCCTGCGCTCCCCGAGCGCCGCCGTGCGGCTCGGCATCGCCACCATCTACCAGGAACTCGACCTCGTCGGAGGCCTCTCGGTCGCCGAGAACGTCCACCTCGGGCACGAGCCGACCACCGCCGGCTTCGTCGTCCGCACCCGCACCGCCCGCGCGAACGCCTCCGCGCTGCTCGCCCGGCTCGGCCACCCCGAGATCGCCCCCGACCGGTTCGTCGGCGAACTCTCCGCCGCCCAGCGGCAGATCGTCTCCATGGCTCGCGCGCTCTCCCACGACGTCCGCCTCATCGTGATGGACGAGCCGTCCGCCGCGCTCGACCCGGACGAGGTCGCCAACCTGTTCCGTATCGTCGAGTCGCTCACCGCCGACGGGGTCGCCGTCGTCTACATCTCCCACCGCCTGGAGGAGATCCGGACGATCGGCGACCGGGTCACCGTCCTCAAGGACGGCCGGGCCGTCGCCGGCGGACTGCCCGCCGCCGAGACCCCCACACGCGAGATCGTCGCCCTCATGACCGGCCGGGACGTGCCCTACCTGTTCCCCGAGCGGCCCGTGGAGACGCCCCGCGCCGATCCCGTCCTCCAGGTCCAAGGACTTTCCCGCGAAGGCGAGTTCGCGCCGCTCGACCTGGAGGTGCGGCCCGGTGAGATCGTCGGGCTCGCCGGGCTCGTCGGCTCCGGGCGCTCCGAGGTCCTGGAGACGATCTACGGAGCCCGACGGCCCACCGCGGGGCGCGTCCTCGTCGACGGGCGCCCGCTGCGTCCCGGCAGCGTCCGCGCCGCCGTCCGCGCAGGGCTGGGCCTCGCACCCGAGGAACGCAAGACCCAGGGCCTGCTCATGCGGGAATCCGTCACCCGCAACGTCTCCGTCTCCTCCCTCACCCGCTTCTCCCGGGCCGGCTGGATCGACCGCCGCGCCGAACACACCGCGGCCCGGGCGGCCACCCGCGCACTGTCCCTGCGCCCCGACCGACCCGAGGTCAGGGTCCGCACCCTGTCCGGCGGCAACCAGCAGAAGGCCGTCCTCGCCCGCTGGCTGCTCCGCGGCTGCCGGGTCCTGCTGCTCGACGAGCCGACCCGCGGCGTGGACGTGGGCGCCCGTGCCGAGCTGTACGCCGTGGTCCGCCGCCTCGCCGACGAGGGGCTCGCGGTCCTCCTCGTCTCCAGCGAGGTCCCCGAAGTGCTCGGACTCGCCGACCGCGTCCTCGTGCTCAGGGAGGGCCGCGTCGTGCACACCGCGCCCGCCCGCGACCTCGACGAACACCGCGTACTCGACCTCGTGATGGAAGGGAGCCCCGCCGCATGACACTGTCCACCGCCAAGTCCCCCGCGCAGGAGCGCGGCCCGCGCGCACTCGGCTTCGGACCCGACGTGCGCAACCTGTCGCTGCTCGGTGTGCTCGCCGCGCTGATCGCGGTCGGCGGTCTCACCCGGCCGGCGGAGTTCCTGGCCGCCTCCAACCTGCAACTGGTCCTCACCCAGGCCTCCGTCATCGGCGTCGTCACCGTCGGCATGACCTTCGTCATCACCAGCGGCGGCATCGACCTCTCCGTCGGTGCGATCGTCGCCCTCGCCTCCGTCTGGGCGACCACCGTGGCCACCCAGGAGTACGGCTTCGCGGGGATCCTCTTCTCCGCCGTGGTCGTCGGGCTGGGCTGCGGTCTCGTCAACGGGCTGCTCGTCGCGTACGGCCGGGTCGTGCCGTTCATCGCGACCCTGGCCATGCTCGCCTCGGCCCGCGGCCTGGCCCTGCAGATCACCGACGGCCGCACCCAGATCGTCACCGTGCAGTCCGTGCTCGACCTCGGCGTCCCCGACGCGTACGTCTTCGGCGTCCCGCCGCTCGTGCTGGTCTTCGCCGCGGTCACCGTCGCCGGCTGGCTCCTCCTCAACCGCACCACCTTCGGCCGCCGCACCGTCGCCGTCGGCGGCAACGCGGAGGCCGCCCGGCTCGCCGGCATCGACGTCCGCCGCCAGCGCCTCCACCTCTATCTGCTCTCCGGCCTGTGCTGCGGCATCGCGGCCTTCCTGCTGATCGTCCTGTCCGGCTCGGGACAGAACACCAACGGCAACCTGTACGAGCTCGACGCCATCGCCGCCGCCATCATCGGCGGGACCCTGCTGAGCGGGGGCCGCGGCACCATCGTCGGCTCCGTCCTCGGCGTCCTCGTCTTCACCACGATCACCAACATCTTCGCTCTCAACAACCTGCAGAGCGACGTCCAGCAGATCGCCAAGGGCGCGATCATCGTCGCCGCCGTCCTCGTGCAGCGCCGCACCGCGCACGACGGCGACACCTGAGCCACGACGCTCCACCGCAGGCCCCCAGGCCCCCAGGCCCCCAGGCCCCCAGGCCCCCCCAGGCCCCCAGGCCCCCCAGACCTCCCAGGCCCCCCGGACCTCCCCGGCCCCCCGGGCCCCGCAGGCCTCCAAGGCCCCGAGGCCCCCCGCGCCACCCCCGACCGTCCCTCGCATCCGAAGGGTTGATCCGTCATGCCCGAATTCACCGCCGCCGCCGGCCGCAGATCCCTGCTCCTCGGCGGAGCCGCCGTCTCCGCCGGCGCCCTGCTCACCGCCTGCACCGGCAACGAGCCCAAGAACCAGGCCCCGGCGGCGAGCGGCGTCCCCGCCGCGGACGACCGGCCCGGCACCCCGGTCACCATCGGCTTCGCCGGCCCCCAGGCCGACCACGGCTGGCTCAACGCCATCAACCAGAACGCCAAGGACCGCGCCAAGAAGTACGCCGACGTCACCCTGGAGATCACCGAGGGCTCCAACGACACGGCCGCCCAGATCGGCCAGATCCAGACCCTCATCAACAAAAAGGTCGACGTCCTCGTCATCCTCCCCGCCGACGGCAAGGCCCTCACCCAGGTCGGCCTCCAGGCGATGAAGGCAGGCATCCCCGTCATCAACCTCGACCGGATCTTCGCCTCACCGCAGGCCTACCGCTGCTGGATCGGCGGCGACAACTACGGCATGGGCCTCAACGCCGGCCGCTACATCGGGGAGAAGCTCAAGGACAAGCCGAACGCCAAGGTGATCGAACTCGCCGGCATGGACAGCCTGGAGCTCACCAAGCAGCGCACCCAGGGCTTCGACGACGCCCTCAGGAACTACCCCAACATCACCAAGGTGGCCCGCCAGGCCGCCGAGTTCACCGTCGAGTCCGGCCAGGCGAAGATGGCCCAACTCCTGCAGGCCCAGCCGCGGTTCGACGCGCTGTGGAACCACGACGACGACCAGGGAGTGGGCGCCCTGCGAGCCGTCGCCCAGGCCGGACGCAAGGACTTCCTCATGGTCGGCGGCGCCGGCTCCCGGTCCGCGATGGACGCCATCAAGGCCGACAACAGCGTGCTCAAGGCGACCGTGCTCTACCCGCCGACCATGGCCGCCTCCGCGATCGACCTGGCACGGGCGCTCGGCCAGAGGAAGGGCGTCGGCGGCATGGCCGAGCTGGAGATCCCCGCCTCGATCACCCTCTACTCGGCCGTCGTCACCAAGGAGAACGTCGACGAGTACCTGCCCACCGGCTTCAACTGACCAGGAACGCCGGCCCGCACGACCCAACGGGAGGAACGCAGATGGAAGAGACGCTTGGCGTCGGCATGGTCGGCTACGCCTTCATGGGCGCCGCCCACTCACAGGGCTGGCGCACCGTGGGACGGGCCTTCGAGCTGCCGCTGCGGCCGGTGCTCGCCGCCGTCGCCGGCCGGGACGCCACCGCCGTGCGGGCCGCCGCCGACCGGCACGGCTGGGCGGCGGCGGAGACCGACTGGCGGGCCCTCGTCGCCCGCGACGACGTCCAGCTCGTCGACGTGTGCACACCGGGCGACAGCCACGCCGAGATCGCGGTGGCCGCCCTGGAGGCGGGCAAGCACGTGCTGTGCGAGAAGCCGCTCGCCAACACGGTCGCCGAGGCGGAACTGATGGCGGCCGCCGCGGAGGCCGCGGCCGCCCGGGGGCAGGTCGCGATGGTCGGCTTCAACTACCGCCGGGTTCCCGCCCTTTCGTACGCCCGGACGCTGATCGCCGAGGGCCGGCTCGGCGCCCTGCGGCACGTACGGGTCACCTACCTCCAGGACTGGCTCGTCGACCCCGGGTTCCCGCTGACCTGGCGGCTGGAACGCGAGCACGCCGGGTCGGGGGCGCTCGGGGACCTCGGGGCGCACGCCGTGGACCTCGCCCAGTACCTGGCGGGGGAGCTGCTGGTCGGGGTGTCGGCGCTCACCGAGACCTTCGTACGGGAGCGGCCGCTGCTCGCCGGGGTCGCGACCGGCCTTTCGGCGGGCCCGGGCGCGGGTGCGTACGGAGCCGTGACGGTTGACGACGCCGCCCTGTTCACCGGGCGGCTGGCCTCGGGAGCGCTCGCGTCCTTCGAGGCGACCCGGATGGCGGCCGGGCGCAAGAACGCGCTGCGTCTGGAGATCAACGGGGAGAAGGGCTCGCTCGCCTTCGACCTGGAGCGGCTCAACGAGTTGTCCTTCCACGACCACACCGATCCGGCCGTCTCGGCCGGCTTCCGCCGCATCCTCGTGACCGAGCCGGGCCACCCGTACCTGGGGGGCTGGTGGCCGCCCGGGCACGCGCTCGGCTACGAGCACACCTTCGTGCACCAGGCCCGCGACCTGGTCCTCGCCGTCGCGTCCGGGACCGCCCCGGCGCCGTCCTTCGCGGACGGTCTCCAGGTGCAGCGGGTGCTGGCCGCGGTCGAGGAGAGCGCGGAGAAGAACGCCGTGTACACCCCCGTACCCCGACAGGAGCCGTGACGTGCCCCGACCCTTCACCCTCTTCACCGGCCAGTGGGCCGACCTGCCCCTGGAGGAGGTCTGCCGGCTGGCCCGCGACTTCGGCTACGACGGTCTCGAACTGGCCTGCTGGGGAGACCACTTCGAGGTCGACAAGGCGCTCGCCGACCCGGCGTACGTGAAGGGCAGGCGGGAACTGCTCGACGCGTACGATCTGAAGTGCTGGGCGGTCTCCAACCACCTGGTGGGCCAGGCCATCTGCGACCATCCGATCGACGAGCGGCACCGGGCGATCGTGCCGGACCGGATCTGGGGCGACGGCGAAGCGGAGGGCGTACGGCGCCGGGCGGCCCGCGAACTGGCCGACACCGCGCGGGCGGCGGCGGCGCTCGGCGTCGACACGGTCGTCGGCTTCACCGGCTCGTCGATCTGGCATCTGGTGGCGATGTTCCCGCCGGTTCCGGAGCGGATGATCGAGCGGGGCTTCGAGGACTTCGCGGAGCGCTGGAACCCGATCCTCGACGTCTTCGACGCCGAGGGGGTGCGCTTCGCGCACGAGGTGCATCCGAGCGAGATCGCGTACGACTACTGGACCACCCAGCGGGCCCTGGAGGCGGTGGACCGCCGGCCGGCCTTCGGGCTCAACTTCGACCCGAGCCACTTCGTGTGGCAGGACCTGGACCCGGTGGGCTTCCTGTGGGACTTCCGCGACCGGATCTACCACGTGGACTGCAAGGAGGCCCGGAAGCGCCTCGACGGCCGCAACGGGCGGTTGGGCTCGCATCTGCCCTGGGGGGATCCGCGGCGCGGCTGGGACTTCGTCTCGGCCGGGCACGGGGACGTGCCGTGGGAGGACGTGTTCCGGATGCTCCGGTCCATCGGGTACGGGGGTCCGGTCTCGGTGGAGTGGGAGGACGCCGGCATGGACCGGCTGACCGGTGCTCCGGAAGCGCTTTCTCATCTCAAGCGCTTCGACTTCGACCCTCCTGCGGCCTCCTTCGACGCCGCCTTCGGGAGCGGCGACTGAGCTGACAGGTCACGGCCGACTGCCGGCCGCAGACCGGCTACCGGCCCTCTTCAACGGCGAAACCCGGGAGGGCTGGAAGCAGGCCGGACCCGGCGACTTCGGCGTCGTCGACGGCGCGCTCAGGTCCGTGGGCGGGAGGGGCCTGCTCTGGTACCAGGCAAAGGGGTTCGGCGCCTGCTCCCTCACCCTCGACGGGAAGACGGACGGTGACGAAAACTCCGGGATCTTCGTCGGCTTCCCCGCCACCGACGGCCAACGCGTCACCGCTTTCGCCGCCGACCTGACGGACTTCCGCAATGGACTGGACCTGGACCAGGTCGTGGTGGTCAATGTTGCTCCTACGGAGCCGGCGTCGGGGGGCGTCGGGCTCCCACCCCGCACGCTCCACGCCGCCGCCGCACCGCGCGCCGGCTGCCCGTACGTCAACGTCACGCCGCCCACCGGCCTGCGTCACCCCGACCTCACGGACACGCTCACGGCGAGCGGGCTGCCGTACGCGGGACGGGACGGCAAGACCGGCCAGACCCTGGGCCGCCGTCCGCCGTCCGCCGACGCCCTGACGGGTCGAACGGATCCCGTCAGCCGATGCCCTGACGGTCCGCCGCCAGCGCGAAGTCCCGGTCCGCGGCCACCGGCACCGTGCGCTCCACGAGCTCGACCAGGAGCGCACGGTGCCGCACCAGCGGCGCCCGGCGCTCCGCGGGCACCAGCGACAGCAGGTCGTCGAACCCGGCCAGCATCCGTCGCGACACCTGCGGACTGGCCGTCGCGCAGCCCCGGAGCTCGGCGAAGCCCAGGTCCACCAGGTCCGTCCAGCCCGGCACGTCCTGCACGAGCCGCACCGCCCCGCTGCCGTCCCGCCCGTCCCGGTACTCCACCGCGCCCAGCGGCCGCCGGGCCAGCGCCGCCAGGAACTGGGTGATCCGGTCCAGGCACTGCACGGCCGTCGTGGGGTCGTTGACGGCGGGGGACAGCGCCCGTAGCCCGATGTCCGCGAGCTGCCGCAGTCCGAAGCCCAGGTCCTGGTGGAAGGTCCGCTCGATCCCCACCGACACCGAGGAGGCGAGCCCCTTCGGCACCGCCCCGCCGTGCACCGCCAGGATCGGCGTCCCCGGCACCACGAAGTCCCCGATCCGCGGCAGCAGCCGCAGCACGAGCCCGTGCCGCCGCGCGGCCCGCACCAGCCGCGCCACGTTCACGTCGCGCAGCACCCCGGCGCGCCCCCGGTGCACCACGTGCCCGGTCACCGGCCCGAGGTCGCCGCGCTCCCCCGCGTACCAGGGCATCTTCGTGAGCACTCCGAACGACTCCTGCGTGATCCGGTCCACGACGTGGCTGACCCGCATCAGCCGCAGGGTCGAGTTCACGTACGCGACGAAGAGCAGGAGGCTGAGCCCGACCATGAGCAGGGTGAGGATCGACTGGAGCAGCGGCACGCTCGTGACGAGCCGCGGGTCGGTGTCGCTCTCGTAGGAGGTGAGCACGAGCAGCGACAGCAGGAAGGTGGCGAGGAAGACCGCCAGGGTCGCCTTGGTGATCCGGCTCCGGACGAAGATCCGCACCACGCGCGGGCTGAACTGCCCGCTCGCCATCTGCACCGCGACGAGCGAGATGGAGAAGACGACGCCGATGAAGGTCATCATCGCCGAGCTGACCGTGGTGACGACGGTCTGCGCGTCCTGGGCGATCGAGACGAGGTCGGCGACGGCGTCGTACTGCCCCTCCTCCTGCAGGGCCTCGACGATCTTCCGGTCGAGTTCGGCGCAGGCCCACCACACCAGGAAGACCGCGACCATCGCCGCGACCGGTGCGAACCAGAAGGTGTCCCGCAGATGCTCCCGCAGCGGCGACAGCATCCGCGGCCTGCGGTACGAGGACGCGGGCGGCGGAGGAGAAACGTGACTCACCCGGCGCAGGCTAGGCGCAGCCGCCCCCTGGGGAGCGGCGACGCCCCGTGCGCCCCGGGTCGTACCCGCAACGGTCCTCCGGACGTACCCGCGACGGTCCTCCGGACGTACCCGCGACGGTCCTCCGGACCGCTGCGGTCTCTACCACGCGTACACGGGGGGCCACACCCTGTACGTCCGGCGGGACCACCAGGACTGGATCAAGGACAACAAGGCGAGCTCCCCCCACTGACCACGGAAAACGCTGGTGAAAGCCACCTGGATCCCCTGGTAGAGTTATCCATGTCGCCGCGGGGAACACCGCACGGCGGCAGACACCTGGTCCGGGTGGCGGAATGGCAGACGCGCTAGCTTGAGGTGCTAGTGCCCTTTATCGGGCGTGGGGGTTCAAGTCCCCCCTCGGACACCACGGAGAAGGACCCTGACGGAAGTCGGGGTCCTTTCGCGTGTACGGGCCCGGTGCCTCAGAAGAGGAGCGAGCCGCCGGCGAACGCGAACGTCGGCGTCCTTCGGCCGTCGCCGGGGCTTCCTTCACGGGCGCATCATGATCGACGCAGGCCCTACCGATCCAGGGCTTTGCGCGCCACGACGAGCCGGCAGTGCGGGCTGCCGTCCTCACGCGTGCCCAGGGAGGGGATGGGGCGGAGCTCCACGTGGAAGCCGGCCGCCGCGAGGCGCGCGCGGACGTCCGGGAGGCGGAAGGTGCGGTAGTACATGACGAACGGGGGGCGCCACAGCGCGTTACGGAGCCGCATCACCGCGTCGAAACCCCACAGGGTCCAGTACGGGCCGGAGCCCACGCGCGGCGGGGCCGGCAGTGGGAAGGCGAACGTGCCGCCCGGCCGCAGGGACGCGTGCACCTGGGCGAAGAGGGTGCGCTGCTCGGCGGGGAGGAAGTGTCCGAAGGCGCCGAAGCTGACCGCCAGGTCGAAGACCGGCGCGAAGGGGAGGGCGAGGGCGTCGGCCCGTACGAGGGTGGCCGTGGGGTGGGCGGCGTGGGCCTCGGCGAGCATGCCGGCGCTGAAGTCGACCCCGGCGATCCGCCCGGCGCACACCGAGCGCAGCACCGGGAGTCCGGCGCCCGTGCCGCAGCAGACGTCCAGGCCGGAGTCGAAGGGGCCGAGCGGCTCCAGCGCGGCGGCGACGGCGGTGAGGAGCCGGTCCGAGGTGCGGAACGGGGTGGCGTCGAACTTCGCGGCGAGCAGGTCGTAGCCCTGTTCGACCGACGACAGGGCCTGTCGGGTCAGCTCGCGGAGCGTGGGTCCCTCGGGGGAGAACATGCTCCGACCCTACGGTCTCCGGGCCCGTGTCACAGGGTGCTGCGCACCGGTGGCGGCACACTCCACGCCGGCGCGATCCCGGTCAGCTGGCAGATCAGCAGATAGAGGGGGATGGGCGGGGTGTACGGGGAGTCGCCGTCGGGGTGGTGGATCAGCCGCGGCCGGCGGTCCGGGATCACCGCGCCGGGGGCGTAGCAGGCAGGGAAGGGCCAGGTCAGGTCGTGGTCGGAGCCGGCCGGGACCAGCCACCACCACCAGTCGCCGTCGGCGTAGACGCAGCCCTTGGCGGGCAGCCGGGACAGGATGCGGAATCCGTAGCGGGCGGGGACGCCGACGGCGTCGCGGCCGAGGGCGGCCGGGAGGTCGACGGGCACGGACAGCCGTGTCACGCCGACGGGCGCGGGGGAGGGGGACCTTCCGGGGGAGTTCTCGGGGTTCTTGCGGGCGCGCGGGACGAGCAGCGTCGCCATGGACCTCAGCACGGCTCTCCCATGCCGTGCGCCAGCTCCGCCCAGACGATCTGCGCCGTGCCGTGGCCGGTGCGGTCCGCGCCCCAGGCGCTGCACAGCGCGTCGACCAGGATGAGTCCGCGGCCGCGCTCCTCCTCTCCGCAGTCGCGGATGCGCGGGCCGGCGGGGCCGCCCTCGTCGCGCACGGATATCCGCAGCCGCTCCTCGCCCTCGCGCAGCTCGCACACGAAGCGGGTGCTGGCGGTGTGCACGACGGCGTTGGTGACGAGCTCGGAGACGATCAGGATGACGGTGTCGCGGATCTCCGCGTCGCAGCCCCAGAGGATGAGGCGTTCCTCGGCGAGCAGTCGGGCCCGGGCGACCGTGTCGGTGCGGGCCGGAAGCTCGAAGGCGAAGCGGCGGTCGCCGGTGTGGGGTCGTGAGCGCTGGGCCATGACGCGGGGGCTCATGAGACCTGAGGGCTGCGCGTTACCAGAAGCCACGACCGATCCTCACAACTGTGGGCAGGAGGGAGTGCCGTACGCATTCCGCGCGAAGAGGCGCACGGCATGCGTACTGGTTCACCGGAATACTCTGCTCCCGACTCGGACACTTGGCAAGTGGCACTCTGAAAAATGCAGAGTGCTGTGTTCTCTCTGGCTCTGTTCGTGGCACACTCTCATCGAAAATCAGCGCGTCGGGGAGGTCTTCAGAGTGAGCGAGCCGCGGTCCGCCCCCACGGTGGGACAGGTCGTCCTCGGCAAGCGTCTGCAGGATCTGCGCGAGCGGGCCGGCCTCAAGCGGGAAGAGGCCGCCAAGATCCTGCGGGTCGCTCCGGCCACGATCCGGCGCATGGAAACGGCCGAGGTGGCGCTGAAGATCCCGTACGTGCAGCTCCTGCTGAAGGCGTACGGCATCACGGACTCCGAGGCCGAGGGCTTCGTCGCGCTCGCTGAGGAGGCCAACCTCCCCGGCTGGTGGCAGCGGTTCCACGACGTGCTGCCCGGCTGGTTCTCCATGTACGTCAGCCTGGAGGGGGCCGCGAGCCTCATCCGGGCCTACGAGCCCCAGTTCGTCCCCGGTCTCCTGCAGACCGAGGACTACGCCCGTGCCATTCTGCGCAGCGGGGCCGTCGGCGGCAGCGATGCCGAGGAGACCGAGCGTCATGTAGCCCTCCGCATGGAGCGCCAGTCCCTGCTGACCAGGGAGGACGCGCCCAAGTTCTGGGTGATCATGGACGAGACGGTCTTCCGCCGACCGGTCGGCGACGGGCCCGAAGTGATGCGCGCCCAGCTCGATCGGCTGCTCGAAGCGTCGGAGCTGCCGAACGTCACCCTGCAGATCGCGGAGTTCCGGTCCGGCCACCACCCCGGCACCTACGGACCGTTCGTCCTCTTCCGCTTCGCCATGCCCGAACTCCCGGACATGGTCTACAGCGAGTACCTGACCGGCGCCGTCTACCTCGACGCGCGCCCCGAGGTGGCCTCCCACCTCGAGGTCATGGACCGCATGGCGGCCCAGGCCGCGACTGCACAACGCACGAAGGAGATCCTCCGGGATCTCCGCAAGGAGCTGTGAATGGATCGCATATACAACGGCATGCCCGCCGCTGAGCTCGGTGCCGAGGGATGGCACAAGCCGTGGAGCGGTGGGAACGGGGGCAACTGCGTCGAGGCCATGAAGCTGGCCGACGGCAGAGTCGCCGTGCGACAGTCCGCAGACCCTGAAGGCCCCGCGCTCATCTACACCCACGGCGAGATCGCCGCGTTCATCCAGGGGGCGAAATCAGGTCAGGCTGACTTCCTGCTTACCTGAACCTTCCGTCCCACCCCTCACATCGCGTAACTCTTGCTGTAAGCAACACCGTTCGTCCGTCGAGGAGAGCCGATGACCCAGGAACCCGCATCCCCGCAGAGCGGGATACGCATCGACACCAGCAAGCCGCACCCCGCGCGGATGTACGACTGGTTCCTGGGCGGCAAGGACAACTACCCCGTGGACGAGGAGATGGCCCGCCAGCTCCTCACCGTCGACGCACGCGGCCGCGACATGGCCCGCGTCAACCGGGCCTTCATGCACCGCGCCATCCGCTGGCTCAGCGCCGACGGCGTACGGCAGTACCTGGACGTCGGCACCGGGATCCCGACCGAGCCCAACCTGCACCAGATCGCGCAGGCGGCCGCGCCGGAGTCCCGGATCGTCTACTGCGACAACGACCCGATCGTGCTCGCGCACGCCGCCGCGCTCCTGCGCTCGACCCCGGAAGGGGCCACCGAGTACATCCAGGCGGACGCCCGCGACCCCGAACTGATCCTCGAACGGGCCGGAAAGATCCTTGATTTCGACCGGCCCATCGCCCTGTCGATGCTCGCGCTGCTGCACTTCGTCGGCGACGAGGACGGCGCCTACGACCTCGTCGGCAAGATCGTCGACAAGCTCGCCCCCGGCAGCTACCTCGTCCTCTCGCACGTCACCGGCGACTTCGACCCCGAGGGCGCGGCGAAGGCCTCCGCCATGTACAAGGCGCGCGGCCTGACCCTGCGGCCCCGCTCGCGCGACGAGCTGGCCGCGTTCTTCGACGGCCTCGACCTGGTCGAGCCGGGCGTTTCCCTCACCGCCGAGTGGCACCCCGAGCTCGGCGAGCCGGTCCCGGTCCAGGGCGACGACCCGATCCCGGGCTGGGCGGCGGTCGGCCGCAAGCGCTGACCGCAACCCGTACACGAGGAGAGGCCCCCGCCGGCGACATCGGCGGGGGCCTCATCCGCATGACACGCGGACTCATGGCAGCAGGGCGTCACGGCGGCACGGCAGCACGGCGGCACGGTGTCACGGCGGCAGGGCGTCGTGGCCGAGGGGCGTCACGGCCCGGCAGGGCAACGCGGCCGCAGGACCGCACCTGCCCTGCGGCCCCGTGTCTCAAGGCTGCACCAGCGTCACCAGGAAGCCCTGCGGCCGGCTCACGTTCCCCGCCGCGTCGACCGTCCGGTACTCCACCGTGTGCGTGCCGTAGTCGGGTGTCGCGTCGTCCCACGGCACCGCCCTGCTCCGCCCCAGCTTGCCGTAGACGAGATCGTCGATCACGGTGCCCGAGGGCGAGAAGCGGAACGGCGCCGCAGCGTCCGTCGGCCAGCCGTAGTACGTGTACCAGCCGTCGCCGTCCACCCGGAACTGACTCACCGCGGCCGCCTGCTGGTCGTCCCGCGCCGACAGCCGCATCGTGAACTCCCCGTCGTAGACGTACTCGACGGGCCGCCCCGGCCGGTGCACCGTCCGCAGCGGCGGTGACAGCTCGTACCCTCCGGAAGCGGCGAGCGCGTCGACCGTCCACCGCAACTCCTCACGTGTGCCGGGGATCCGGGCCGTCAGGGAGTGGGTGCCGGGAGCAAGACGCAGCGAACTCAGGTCCAGATCAAGGTCATTGCCGGAACCGGCAACCGTCCGCCCGTCCAGGGTCCAGCGCACGCCCGGGGTCCGGCGCACCGGGTGGGTGGTGTCGGCATGGACGACGGACCGCGCACCGACCGGGGCCGTGGTCGGCGTGTGCCCGGTGAACGCCGCCGGTACGGCGTCGTCCGCCGTACGCAGGGCCGGGTCGACGGTCCAGCTCACCGTGCGCGTCAGGGCCGACGAGGCGCGCACCGCGGGGTCGCGGACGAACGGGGTCGGGTCGGTCACCCTCGCCGTCAGCGTGTACGTACGCCCCGCGGCGAGGTCCAGACCGCGCAGGTCGACCGTGCGTACACCGCCGGTCCGCAACGGGCGGCCGTCGAGCCGCCATTCCACGGCGAGTTCACCGCCGAGCGGATGCAGCGTGTCCACCCACACCGTCCGGTCGGCGCCGAGGGGCGCGGTGTTCGGCGTGTGGTCCTGGACCAGGTTCACCTTGGCCGAGATCGCCTTCACCATCACCTCACGCTCGACCTGGTCGAAGGCGTAGCCGAGGGTCTTCATCATGGAGTGACGGCTCGGCCGCCAGACGCCCTCCGTGCTGTAGAGGCCGCCCTCGTGCCGTCCGATCACCCCGCCCGCATCGCTCTCCTCGCCGAGCCAGCGCCACCACTTGGCCCGCTGCTCCCGCATCTGCTGCTCCGTCAGAAGCGTGTGGTGGACGGAGGACGGCTCCGAGTCCCCGGTGTACGCGCCGCCCGGCACGCCGCGCCCGTAGTAGTCGTACTCGTCCTGCAGCCCGCCGAGCGAATGGCCTATCTCGTGCGGGGTGATGAGCGCCGACAGGGCGTTGCCGCCGGACGCGGTGGCGTAACTTCCGCCCGCACCGCCATAGGTGGAACTGTGGGCGAGCGCCACGATCTGCCGGTTCGCACGACCGGTACCCGGCACCAGGTCGGCGTACCCGGCGGCCTTGGCGCTGTCGACCGTGAGCAGCCGCTGCACGCTGCCCGGGTTGCAGCCACCCCAGAAGCCCATGTCGAGCGCCGTGTCACGGGCCGGCGCGTCGAGCCCCGGATCGCAGTCCACGCCCGACTCCCGCGACGGCACCTCCACCGCCCACACGTTGACGTACGAGCGGTACGAGGCGAACGGCTCAATGCTCCACAGCATGCTCAGATGCCGCTCCAGGTCCGCCCGGAAGGCCGGCATCTCCGCGGCCGTGTACCCGTCGCCCATGACCACCAGGTTGAACCGCCGGTCCGCCGGCCCGGTGGTCTGGACGGGCACGACCGTGGCCCCGCCCGTCTCGGCGGCGGCCGGACTGCCGACGGCCGCGGTGCCCGCGCTCACCAGGCCCGCGGCCAGCAGACAGCCCGCGACGAGACGGGCCACTCCTCCTCGAACACGCCTGCGGCGCAGTGAAGTCATGGGGCGCGAGCCTAGGCCGCGCCCCGGAGGGCGTAAAGATGTTCGTCAGTCGTCCATCTCAATGACGGAGGTACGCCAGTCCCGCGTGCTCCGCGGTGTAGCCGTCGACCAGGCGGCGGGCCACCGTGACCGAATCGACGAGCGGATGCAGCGCGAAGGCCTTGACCGCCGTCGCCCGCGAACCGCTCTCCGCCGCCGCCAGCACCTCCCGCTCCACCGCCTTCACCGCCGTCACCAGGCCCACCGCGTGGTACGGCAGCGGCTGCACCGACACCGGATGGGCACCGGCCGCGTCCACGAAGCACGGCACCTCGATCACCGCGTCCGCGTCGAGCACCGAAAGGGTGTGCCGATTACGCACGTTGAGGATCAGCGTGGCCCGCTCGTTGCGCGCGATGGCCCGCATCAGCGCCAGCGCCACCTTCTCGTAGCCGCCTGACTCCAGGTCCGCCTCGTCCCGCTCGCCGACCCCGGCGGCCTCCCGGTTGTGCGCCATGTAGGTCGCCTCCCGGTCGGCCAGCACCCGGTGCCAGGTGCCCAGCGGCGGCGTGTCGGGCTTCCCCATCTCTGCGTAGAATCCGGCCTGTTGGTCGAAGAGATAGGCGCCGCGGGTCTTCTCCGCCTCGCGATAGGCGCGGACCGCCTCGCGGTTGAAGTAGTAGTAGTGCAGGTACTCGTTGGGGACCGCGCCCAGCGAGCGCAGCCACTCCGTTCCGAAGAGCTTGCCCTCCTCGAAGGAGCCGAGCAGGGAGTCGTCCTCGAACAGGCGCGGCAGTACGTCACGTCCGCCGACCCGCAACCCCCGCAGCCAGCCCAGGTGGTTGAGGCCCACGTAGTCGATCCACGCCTCGTCCGGGTTCGTCCCCAGTACCCGCGCCACCCGCCGGCCGAGACCCACCGGGGAGTCGCAGATGCCGATCACCCGGTCCCCGAGGATCCGCGACATCGCCTCGGTGACCAAGCCCGCCGGGTTGGTGAAGTTGATGACCCAGGCGTCCGGGGCGAGTTCGGCGATCCGCCGCGCGATGTGCGTCACCACGGGCAGGGTGCGCAGCCCGTACGCGATGCCACCGGCGCCCACCGTCTCCTGGCCCAGCACCCCCTCGGCCAGCGCGATCCGCTCGTCGGCGGCCCGGCCGGCGAGCCCGCCCACCCGGATGGCCGAGAAGACGAAGTCCGCACCGCGCAGCGCCTCGTCGAGATCCGTCGTCGCGCTCACCACCGGCGCGTCCGGCACTCCCGCGCCCTGCTCGGTCAGCACCCGGGCGATCGCCGACAGGCGCCCGGCGTCCAGGTCGTGCAGGGTGACGTGGGTGACCCGCCCCTCGGCGTGGTCGCCGAGGAGGGCGCCGTACACCAGCGGCACCCGGAATCCGCCGCCTCCGAGAATCGTCAGTTTCATGCCCGTACGCTACTCGGATGCACGTACTGAGCAGCAGGATTCTGCTCCGACCCACCGACCCCGAACGCTCCCGCCGCTTCTACGGCGAGACGCTCGGCCTTGCCGTCTAC
This sequence comes from Streptomyces sp. NPDC051921, assembly GCF_040680975.1. Classification (NCBI taxonomy): domain Bacteria; kingdom Bacillati; phylum Actinomycetota; class Actinomycetes; order Kitasatosporales; family Streptomycetaceae; genus Streptomyces; species Streptomyces sp. NPDC051921. Next base: position 106,314 of record NZ_JBFAXU010000015.1, on the reverse strand, counting down.
CGCGAGTTCGGCACCGGTCCCGACCGTGGCACGGTCTACTTCCTCGGCGGCGGCTTCCTCGAGGTCTCGGGCCGCGCCCCCGCCGCGCCTCCCGATCCCGAGCTCCGTCTCTGGCTCCAGGTGGCCGACGTGCGCGCGGCGCGCGAGGAGCTGCGGGGCAAGGACGTGACGGTTCTGCGCGAGCCGGTCACGGAGCCGTGGGGGCTGGTGGAGATGTGGCTCATGGATCCGGACGGCGTACGGATCGCGGTGGTGGAGGTACCCGAGGGGCATCCGCTGCGGTACCGGCCGTAGGGCCGCAACGGGACCCCGCGTGACAGTTCAAGATCGTTTGTGATCAGAATGTCCCGTATGGCGATAACGAACATGCCCAAGGCGGCAGTCATCGACGATGCCGACGCGATCAGCGGCACGCTGGCCCGGGCCTTCGACGACGATCCGATGATGCGCTGGTTCTTTCCCGACGAGGCCTCGCGCGAGGCGACCCTGGGGCGCTACTTCTCCACCCTCTTCACCCGGCAGTACCTCCACAACGGGGTCTGCGAGCGCACCGACGCCGCGGCGGCCTTCTGGGTGCCGGCGGAGGCGCAGGAGAAGGCCGTGCCCGACGACGAGACCATCCGGCAGCTCGTGGACATCCTCGGCGACCGCGCCGGCCTCTTCCGCGAGGCCGTCGAGACGGCCGCGACGCACACACCCCAGGAGCCGCACTGGTCCCTGGCCCTGATCGGCGCCGAACCCGCCGCCCAGGGCACCGGCCAGGGCGCCGCCCTCCTCCGCTCCGGCCTGGCGAAGGCCGACGCGGCGGGCCTGCCCGCCTACCTGGAGTCCTCGAAGGCCACCAACCTCCCCGTCTACGAGCACTTCGGCTTCACCGTCCGCGAAGAGTTCCAGCTGCCCGGCGGCGGCCCGGTGCTGTGGGGGATGTGGCGCGAGGCCCGCTGACCGCCACCTCGGCGGGGCGGGCGGCGGCCGGCACGCGACAATGGGCGCATGTCCCGACGCAAGACCCGCCCCGCCCGTCCCGCCGCCCCCGCGCCCGCCGTGACCGACGCCTCGCCCTGCCCGTGCGGCCTGGAGGCCACGTACGGCGCGTGCTGCGGCCGCTTCCACGCGGGCCCCGTCACCGCGCCCACCGCCGAACTCCTCATGCGCTCCCGTTACAGCGCCTTCGTCGTCCGCGACGAGCCGTACCTCCTGCGCACCTGGGCCCCGCAGACGCGTCCCGCGGAGGTCGACTTCGACCCGGGCATGCGGTGGGCGGGCCTCGCCATCGAGGAGACCGGCGACGGCACGGCCTTCCACCAGCACGGCACCGTCACCTTCAGGGCCCGCTTCACGCACGACGGGGCCCCGGGCGAGCTGCACGAGCGCAGCCGGTTCGCGCGGCACGAGGGGGCGTGGGTGTACGTGGACGGGGACTTCCTGGACTGAGGGCGGGCTTGGATCCGACTTCCTGGATCCGACCGCCCTCGATGCAGCACCCTGGATCCGACGTCCTGGATCCGACCGTCCCTGGATTCAGCATCCTGGATCCGACATTCTGGGTTCGATCCAGCGTCCGGGATCCTGGATCCGACCTTATGGATCCGATCTGTGGGATCGGATCTCCTGGATCCGGCCTCCTGGATCCGGCCTCCTGGATCCGGCCTCCTGGATCCGGCCTCCTGGCTCCGGCCTTCCTGGGTCCGGCCTTCCTGGGTCCGGCCTTCCTGGGTCCGGCCTCCGGGTGCCGGCTTCCGGGATTCGGCCTCCTGAATCCGACTTTCCGGATGCGGCTCCCGGATCCTGGATATCGGATCCCCTCCTCACCGCGCTGCCGCGCCCACCGGTTCCCGCCCGTCGCGCGGTAGGCCCTGTGCCAGGTCCTCCGCGATCAGCTTCTTCGCGATGGCGTCGGTCGCCGCCCGCAGTTCCGGGCCGCTGGGGCGGCCGCGCTCCTGCTCGACCTGGTTGCTGAGCCAGTCGCCCCAGGCCTTGGTGATGACGTCCGCCTCCCGCTTGCCGGCCTGCGTGTGGGAGAGCAGGTTGCCGTCACGGGTGAGGAAGCCCTCGTCGACCATCCGGTCGAAGACCGGGAGCAGCACCTCGGGCGGGACCCGGCGGCCCGCCGAGATCAGGCCCAGGCTGGCGTGGCCGACGAGCCGGGTGAAGAGTTCCACCTGCATGACCGCCCAGGCGCCGGCCGTGTCGAGCCGGGTGTCGGAGGCGGTGACGATCCGTCGGGCGGTGTCGTAGTCGGTCCTCCGGATGATCCGGCCGACGGAGAGCTCCAGGAGCTTGGCCGAGTCACCGCTGATGGTGGGGGAGGCGAAGCCCTCGCCCATGTCGGGGGCGGAGGCGCGGGCGGTGTCGCGCAGCGGGACCTGCTTGAGGAACAGCGCCACGACGAAGCCGACGGCCGCCACCGGCACGGTCCACAGGAAGACGGTGTGCAGGGTGTCCGCGTACGCCTGGACGATCGGCTCGGCCACAACGGGCGGCAGCCCGTGCAGGCCGGCGGGGCTCTGCGAGGCCTGGGCGATGCCGGCCGGGTCCAGACCGAGGCTCGCGGCGCGAGCGGACGCCTCGCCGACGCCCTCCGTCAGATTGGGCTTGAGGGAGTTGGTGTAGATCGTGCCGAAGACGGCGGTGCCGAAGGAGCTGCCGAGCGTGCGGAAGAAGGTCACGCCCGACGTGGCGGTGCCCAGGTCCGCGTAGTCGACGGTGTTCTGTACGGCGATGGTGAGGACCTGCATGCACAGGCCGATGCCGACGCCGAGCACGAACATGTAGAGCGACGCCAGCCAGGTGCTGGTCTGCGGGTCCATCAGGGAGAGCAGATAGAGCCCGAGTCCCATCACGAGGCAGCCCGCGATGGGGAAGATCCGGTAGCGGCCGGTCTTGCTGACGACGTTGCCGCTGAAGATGGACGCGATCAGCAGGCCGACGACCATGGGCAGGGTGCGGATGCCGGAGATCGTGGCGGAGTCCCCGTCGACGTACTGGAGGTACGTCGGCAGGAAGGTCATCGCGCCGAGCATCGCGAAGCCGACGACGAAGCTGAGCACCGAGCAGATGGTGAAGACCGGATTGCCGAACAGGCGCATGGGCAGCATCGGTTCGGCCGCCCGGGTCTCCACCCAGCAGAAGAGCCCGAGCGCGAGCAGGCCGCCGGCGAAGAGCCCGATGATCACACCCGAGCCCCACGCGTACTCGTTCCCGCCCCAACTCGTGGCCAGGATCAGGGCACTGGATCCGACCGCGACGAGCGCGATGCCGAGGTAGTCGATGACGGGGCGGCTCGCCGAGCGTACGGAGGGGATGGTGCGCGCGGCGGCGATGACGACCAGGATCGCGATCGGGACGTTCACGTAGAAGGCCCAGCGCCAGCTCAGATGGTCGGTGAACAGGCCGCCGAGGAGCGGTCCGATGACGGTCGAGACGCCGAACACCGCGCCGATCGCGCCCTGGTACTTGCCGCGTTCGCGCAGCGGGATGACATCGGCGATCAGCGCCATCGAGGTGACCATGAGGCCGCCGGCGCCGATTCCCTGCAGACCGCGCCAGATGATCAGCAGCGTCATGTTGGTGGCGAGGCCGCACAGGAACGAGCCGGTGATGAAGACGATCGCCGAGATCTGGAAGATCACCTTGCGGCCGAACAGGTCGCCGAACTTGCCGACGAGGACGGTCGCCACCGTCTCCGCCAGCAGGTACGAGGTGACCACCCAGGACATGTGGGCGGCGCCCCCGAGGTCCGAGACGATCGTCGGCAGCGCGGTGCCCACGATCGTCTGGTCGAGCGCGGCCAGGAGCACACCGAGCATGATCGTGCCGAAGACGATGTTGCGACGGCGGCTGTCGAGCACCGGTGGCTCGGCGGCGGGGGGCGCGGGCGCTGCTTCGCTGGTGGTCGTCACTCTCGCAGCGTCACACCGGCGTCGGTGTCCCGCATGCGGAGTACACCCGAACCGGTGCGGCACCGGGCCCGACCCCCGAACGGCCGAAGGCCGTGGCGTCGCCCCCGCCCCTGGTGGCCAGTTCGCCCCCGTTGGCCGGTTCGCGTCTCCTGCCATGGGGGGCGGCTCGCACTCCGGCGCGCCGCGTACTCAGGGCGCGCGTCGTGCTCCGTGCGCGTCTCGTGCCCCGGCGCGTGTCGTGCTCCGGGAGCGCCTGGTGTTTCCGTGCGCGCCTCGTGCCGCGTGGGTACCTGCTACCCCACGGCGCATCCGAGCCGACGGGCGTGACGCGGTCTAGTACCCCGGGCGCACCGGCAGCTTCGGGTGGTGCTTTGCCAGGATCTTGTTGGCCCGGGCGAGCGCGGCCAGCGCGTGCTCCCGGTCGGCCCGGTCCTCGGCGCAGAGCGGCCCGCGGAAGCGGTACACCTCGCGCGCAGCGCAGTCGGCGTCGACCTCGGCCTGGAGCACGTGCAGCGGCAGGCAGGACCCGATCAGCGCGGCGACGCGGTCGGGGATCGGCACGGGTACGAGGGGCGAGGGCGAGGCGATCACGGTCGGTCCTTGTGGGTCTCTGAGACGGTGGAGGGATTCTCCACCTCTCCATACGTACCGGATCCCGGTGGCGGTTCGACGACGGCTCCGTCACCGCCGGGCAACAGCGGTGGGCCCGCTTCGGCGAGGCGTACGGACAGGGTCGCCGGCCCTCCACGCGTTCCCGCAGGTGCATCGGGGTGCGGGCGTTCAATCGGGCGTCAGTTCGCCGAACGCCAGCGCGGACGGGGGTGGTTGCCGGCCCGCCGGGTGTGGGGCATCTCACGCCCGCCCCGGGGCTTAACGATCTTCGGAACTAGGTCAGGATCTCGCCGAGGTCGTACGAGACCGGTTCCTCGAGCTGTTCGTACCCGCAGGACTCCGGGGTGCGGTCCGGGCGCCAGCGCTTGAACTGGGCCGTGTGCCGGAAGCGGTCGCCCTCCATGTGGTCGTACCCGACCTCGCAGACGCGTTCCGGGCGCAGGGCGACCCAGGAGAGGTCCTTCTTCCCCGACCAGCGGCTCGGTGCGCCCGGCAGTCGGGCGGACTCGTGCGCCGACTCGTCCGTCCAGGCCGCCCACGGGTGCCCGTCCGGCGGGTCCATGCGCAGCGGTTCGAGCTCCTCGATCAGCTCGGCGCGGCGCTTGGCGGTGAAGGCGGCGCACACGCCGACGTGCTGCAGGGCGCCCTGGGCGTCGTGCAGGCCGAGCAGCAGCGAGCCGACCACGGGTCCGCTCTTGTGGAAGCGGTATCCGGCGACGACCACGTCGGCGGTGCGCTCGTGCTTGATCTTGTACATGAGGCGTTCGTCCGGCCGGTACGGCAGGTCGAGCGGCTTCGCGATCACCCCGTCGAGTCCGGCTCCCTCGTACTGCTCGAACCAGCGTGCGGCGAGCTCCGGGTCGGTGGTCGCGGGAGCGAGGTGGACCGGGGCGTCGACGCCGGCGAGCGCGGTCTCCAGGGCGGCGCGGCGCTCGCCGAGCGGGGTGTCGAGGAAGGAGTCGTCGCCGAGGGCGAGCAGATCGAAGGCGATGAACCGGGACGGGGTCGTCTCGGCCAGCATCCGCACCCGCGACGCGGCCGGGTGGATCCGCTCGGTGAGCCGGTCGAAGTCCAGCCGTCCGTCGTGCTCGATCACGATCTCGCCGTCGACGACGCAGCGCTCGGGCAGCCGGGTGAGCAGCGCCTCGACGAGCTCGGGGAAGTAGCGCGTCAGTGGTTTGCCCGTGCGGCTGCCGATGAAGAGCTCCGCGCCGTCGCGGTGCACGAGCGCCCGGAATCCGTCCCACTTGGCTTCGTACTGCATGCCCGGCGGGATCTTCTTGACGGCCTTCGCCAGCATCGGCTTCACGGGCGGCATCACCGGCAGGTCCATGCGCCGAGTCTAGAGACGATTCGTCCCGATATGCGCGCTATGTGTGCCCGGCCTAGGCTGACGGCCATGGCAGGCAAGGCGGCAGCGGTGGAGCTCGAGGTCGGCGAACGGACCGTACGCGTCTCCAATCCGGACAAGGTGTACTTCCCGGAGACCGGCTACACGAAGCTCGACATGGTCAGCTACTACCTGGCCGTCGGCGACGGCATCACGCGCGCCCTGCGGAACCGGCCCACCACCCTGGAGCGCTACCCCGACGGCGTGACGGGCGAGTCCTTCTTCCAGAAGCGCGCGCCCAAGTACCTGCCGGACTGGATCCCGACGGCCCACATCACCTTCCCCAGCGGGCGCTCGGCCGACGAGATGTGCCCCACCGAGCCGGCCGCCGTCCTGTGGGCGGCGAACCTCGGAGCCGTGACCTTCCATCCCTGGCCGGTGCGCCGCGAGGACACGGAGCATCCCGATGAGCTCCGCATCGACCTCGACCCCCAGCCCGGCACGGACTACGCCGACGCCGTCCGGGCCGCCCACGAACTCCGGGCGGTCCTCGACGAGCACGGGCTGCGCGGCTGGCCCAAGACCTCCGGCGGCCGAGGACTGCACGTCTTCGTGCCGATCCTGCCGAACTGGACGTTCACCCAGGTCAGACGGGCTGCCATCGCCTGCGGTCGGGAGCTGGAGCGGCGGATGCCGGACCGGGTCACCATCAAGTGGTGGAAGGAGGAGCGCGGCGAGCGCATCTTCGTCGACTACAACCAGACCGCCCGCGACCGCACCATCGCCTCCGCCTATTCCGTACGGCCTCGCGCGCACGCCCCGGTCTCCGCGCCGCTGCGGTGGGAGGAGGTCGACGACGCGGTGCCGCAGGACTTCGACATTCGCACGATGCCGACGCGGTACGCCGAACTCGGCGACGTGCACGCGGACATGGACGACCAGCGGTTCAGCCTGGAGTCGCTCCTCGAACTGGCCCGCCGCGACGAGGCGGAACACGGCCTGGGCGACCTGCCGTATCCGCCGGAGTACCCGAAGATGCCCGGGGAGCCGAAGCGGGTGCAGCCGAGCCGGGCGAAGAAGGAGTAGCGGGGGTCGGGCGAAGAGGTGGTGGCGGGGGAGCGGTGCGGGGCCGAGGGGGCGCGTGGGAGCGGGGGAGTCGGGTGCGGTGCGCGGGGAGCGGGGTGGGTGCCGGCCATCGTGGGCGGCGGGTGTCAGGAGGCTGCGGCGGGCTGATCCAGGTCCCAAAACAACACGAACGATCGTGCTAACATTTTCTCGTATCGAGGACGATCGAGGAGATCCGGCATGTTCCCGAAGGCCCTGCTGCTCCGTACCGCTCTCAACGCTGCCGCCCGCGTCGCGCCCGGTCCCGCCGGGCGGGCCGTCTTCCACCTCTTCGTCCGCCCCGCGGGGCGGTCCCGGGTCAGGCCGGCGGAGGAGCGCCTGATGGCCGCCGCCCGGATCGAGCGGATACCAGTGCGCGGCAAGGTGGCCGTGACCTACGCCTGGGGCGACGGGCGGCGGCCGGTGCTGCTCGTCCACGGCTGGTCCTCGCGCGGCTCACGCCTCGCCGCGTTCGCCGAGGCGCTGCTCGACCGGGGGTACAGTCCCGTGGCCTTCGACGCGCCCGGTCACGGCGACGCGCCGGGCCGCGCCACCAACATCGTCGAATACCGGGCGATCATCCGGGAGTTGCACGCCCGGTACGGCGACTTCGACGCCGTCGTGGCGCACTCCTTCGGTGTCATTGCGGCCCTCTTCGCGCTGCGGGACGGCGTACGCGCCGGGCGCTTCGTCGGCATCTCCGGCGTGGGCTCCTTCGGATTGCTCACCTCCTGGTTCCAGGGTGCCTTCGGGATGAGCGACCGTGCCATGGGGGCGATGCGCCGCCATGTCGAGCGCCGGCTCGCCCCCGAGGAGCCGGGCGTCTGGGAGCACCTGGAGGCCGACTGGCGACCAGAGGACCTCGGTGGGCCCTTGCTGCTCATCCATGACGAGTCCGACGAGATGGTGCCGATCGCGCACGCGCGCGTCCTGCGACAGGCCCGCCCCGACCGGACCCGGCTGGTCGTCACGCAGGGACTCGGCCATCGCCGCATTCTGACCGACCATCAGGTCGTCGCGGAGGCAGTGGAGTTCGCGACGGCCGCGGGGGCGGATCGCCAGGCCGGGACGGATCGCCAGGCAGGGACGGATCGCCAGGCCGGGACGGATCGCCACGCCGGGGTGGATCAGACCGCCGGGGAGTCGACCTCGTCCCGCGCCCCGTCCGTCGCCTCGGCGCGCAGCCGGCGGGCGATGCCCCGTTCGGCCCGCGCGTAGGCGGAAGGGTCGCCGAGGAGCACGGACTGGGCGTTGGCCGACTCCATCAGGGCGATGATCTCGAAGGCGAGCTGCGGCGCGTCGACGTCCTCGACGAAGCCGCCGGCGAGCCGGGCCTCCTCGATCGCCCGCTCCACGTACGCGACCCAGTCGAGGCGCGACTGTGCGACGGCGTCGTGGACCGGGCCCGTGCGCGCGTCGAACTCCGCCGTGACCGCGTAGAAGAAGCAACCGCCCCGGAAGGTCCGGCCGGAGGAGTACGCGAGCCAGTTCCGGCACAGCGCCCACACCCGCCCCGGGCCCGGCGGCACGTCGGCCAGCGGGGTCACGACCTCGCGGGCGAAGACCGCGGTGGCCGCCCGTACGGTCGCGAGCTGGAGCTCCTCCTTGGAGCCGAAGAGGGCGAAGACGCCGCTCTTGCTCAGCTCGAGCTCGGTGGCGATCCGCCCCAGGGACAGTCCCTCCAGGCCTTCGACGGAGGCGATGTCCATCGTGCGGGCCAGGACGAGCCGCCGGGTCTGGTTGCCGCGCTCGACTCGTCCGTCCGTCTTGGTGCTGCCGCTCATGCGCCCATCGTACTGTCCGCACGACCGTGCGGACAGTCGTCGCCGGGCGCGCCGCTACGCCTCCGGGGTCCGTCGCTCCGTCGGCGGGAGCAGCAGCACCTCCAGGGCCCGCGCACACGCCCGCGCCCGCACCAGGAACCAGCCGAGCCTGGCGTCCGTGATCACCGAGGGCGTCGCCCGCAGGGCGAGCGCGAACCGCGCGCGCCCGTCACGCCCGAGGACCGGCACGGCGAGCGTCCGTACGCCGAGCTCCGACTCGCCGTCGTCCAGGACGTAACCCTGCTCCCGTACGCCGGCCGACCCGTGGACATGAGTGAAGGCCTCGTGCCCGGGCTCGTGCCAGGCGAGCAGCACCCTTCCGGGCGCCGAAGCGTGCAGCGACCGCCGCAGCCCCGCCCTCGGGGCGACCGTGCCGCCGGCCACGACCACCGCGTAGGAGCCGCTGCGCAGCGCAAGGTCGGCGGTGGTGCCGGTCCGTTCGGCCAGGTCCCGCAGCTCGGGGGAGGCCAGGTGCAGTCTCCGCTGGTGGTACGAGAGTCGGCCGAGCTCCGTGACGGCCGGGCCGAGCCGGTAGCGGGCCGTGCCGGCGTCCTGCTCCAGGAACCCGGCGGCGAGCAGCGTCTTGGCCAGGCGGTGTGCGGTCGACGTCGAGAGACCCAGCCGCCGCGCGAGATCCGAGGCGCTCAGGTCGGGCCCGTTGTCGTGGAAGGAATGCAGCACGTCCAGAGCCCGCCGGACGGCCTGCGCCCCGCCAGGACCGGCCATGGTGCCGACCTCGGTGGTCATGTGTCCCGCCCCCGTCGCTGCTCGTCGTTCGATCTCCGGCGCTGATCTCCCCGGCCGATCTGCTGATCTCCCCGGCCGATCTGCCGATCTACCGGGTCGACCTGCTGGGCCCGTTTCCGCGCCGCCGTCTTCCTGGTCGATCTTGCCGATCGATCCTGCCGATCGATCCTGTCGGTCGATCTTGTCGGTCGACTCCACGCTGCCACATGGCCGGGGTCGAACCGGTCGGGTCGGGAGGGCGGAAACACGCCGTTCACGCTCGTGCCCCCAGGGTGGCGTGCACCCGGACACGTGGGCGGACGGGCGGGCTACGACAGGAAATCAGCTGGCCGAAACGCTCCCGCCGGTGCTCGGCGCGCCGCGTTGATCGGACGTTGATGGCGCGTTTAGGCCATCGGGCCAGTGTGGGTGCCATGCAGACCTACACGATGCCCTCCGCCCCGCACAGCCTCATGGACGCCGACCTCTCCTGGCAGGAGGACGCCCTGTGTGCCCAGGCGGGGCCGGAGTTCTTCTTCCCGGCGCCCGGCTCCTCGACCCGCGAGGCGAAGCTGCTGTGCGGGGCGTGCGAGGGCCGCGTCGCGTGCCTGGAGTACGCGCTGGCGCACGACGAGCGGTTCGGCGTGTGGGGCGGTCTCTCGGAGAAGGAGCGGATCAAGCTCAAGCGCCGCCAGGGCTGAACCGCTCCGACGGGCCCGTCCCCGGACCCCTGCAGCCCCAGAAGCACCTGCCGTCCTTGCAGTCCTTGCATTCTTCGCAGCCCATCCGAGACCTGGCGGCCCCGCACCGACCGCCAAGGGCCAGACCGGCCGCCGAGGCCGACACCGAGCGCCGAAGGCCGCACCGACACGAAGGGCGGCCGGCGCCCGGCCTCAGCCGTCCGCGCCCAGCCGCCCGGTACTTCGTGGCTCGTGCCCCGTGCCCCGTGCCGTGCGTGTCAGCCCGCCGCTCGGGCCGCCATCCGGGCCTTGCGCGCCGCGAGCTTCTCGTCGAACTTCGACGCCTCGCTGTCCAGGCCGTTCATGTAGAGCCCCAGCTCCTCCTGGGCCTTCAGGCCGTCGGGGCCGAGGCCCTCGATCTGGAGGACCTTGAGGAAGCGGAGCACCGGCTCCAGTACGTCGTCGTGGTGGATGCGCAGGTTGTAGATCTCGCCGATCGCCATCTGGGCCGCCGCGCGCTCGAAGCCGGGCATGCCGTGGCCGGGCATCCGGAAGTTGACCACAACGTCCCGCACGGCCTGCATGGTGAGGTCGGGGGCGAGTTCGAAGGCCGAGCCCAGCAGGTTGCGGTAGAAGATCATGTGCAGGTTCTCGTCCAGCGCGATGCGGGCGAGCATCCGGTCGCAGACCGGGTCACCGGACTGGTGGCCGGTGTTGCGGTGGGAGATGCGGGTGGCGAGCTCCTGGAAGGCCACGTACGCGATCGAGTGCAGCATCGAGTGCCGGTTGTCGGACTCGAATCCCTCGCTCATGTGTGCCATGCGGAAACGTTCCAGCTCGTCCGGGTCCACCGCCCGCGAGGCCAGCAGGTAGTCGCGCATCACGATGCCGTGGCGCCCCTCCTCCGCGGTCCAGCGGTGCACCCAGGTGCCCCAGGCGCCCTCGCGACCGAAGAGGGTGGCGATCTCGTGGTGGTAGCTCGGGAGGTTGTCCTCGGTGAGCAGGTTGACGACGAGCGCGATGCGGCCGATGTCGGTGACCTTGGACTGCGAGCGGTCCCAGGCCTCACCGTCCTCGAAGAAGCCGGGGAAGTTGCGGGCGTCCGACCACGGCACGTACTCGTGCGGCATCCAGTCCTTGGTGACCTTCAGGTGCCGGTTGAGCTCCTTCTCCACGACCTCCTCCAGCGCGTACAGGAGGCGCGCGTCGGTCCACCCTGCGGAACTGGCGAGGTGGGGAGAGGTGAGCGTCACGGGAACTCCTGGGGACGGAGAAGGGGGCATTCGGATCTACTTACGGATTCGTAGGTTACGAGACCGTAGGTTAAGGCTCGATAAGGGGGTGGCCAAGCCCGCCTCGGTGATGTCCGGTTACGTTGCGTTATGCGCCCTGCTCCTGTGCCCCGAAGGAGATCCAGGTCACGCGTATGTTCCCCCTCGGTAGCCGAACCGCTCGGTGGCCGGTCGGCTACTCAGAGCAGATGGTCCGCCGCCCGCCTTCACGGCGCGGATCAGCCCTCGGCCCCGGCCCCCGCCGCGTCCGTCCCCGCCGGAAACGCCTCGACCGCCGCGGCCGCAGCACGTGGCTGCCGGCCGCGGCGGTCGACTCGCTCGGCGGGGCTGGGAGTACGGGGCGGGGAGGGCGGGGCTCGCCCCGTACCCACCCCCGGTGGCGGGACCGGATCCTGGGCGTCACCGCACCGTTGCACCACCTTCCCCGGGTGCCGGCGCCCCGAGTCCGTCCCGTACGGCCTCGGCCGTCGTCGGTCGCAGTCCGCCGTCGAGCCGCAGCCAGCGGGTGATCCCCAGGGACTCCAGGAACGGGACGTCGTGGCTCGCCACGATCAGCGCACCCTCGTAGGCCTCGAGCGCGGCCGTCAGGCTGCGCACCGACGCCAGGTCCAGATTGTTGGTCGGCTCGTCGAGCATCAGCAGCTGCGGGGCCGGCTCGGCGAGGAGGAGCGCCGCCAACGTCGCGCGGAACCGCTCACCGCCCGACAGGGTCCCCACCGGTCGGTCCGCACGGGCGCCCCGGAGGAGGAACCGGGCGAGCCGCGCCCGGATCTGGTTGGCCGACGCCTCCGGCGCGAACCGGGCCACGTTCTGCACCACGCTGAGCTCGTCGTCCAGCACATCGAGCCGCTGCGGCAGGAACCGCAGCGGAACGCGCACCGCGGCCTCGCCCGCGACCGGGGCGAGCTCGCCCGCGATCGTCCGCAGCAGCGTCGTCTTCCCGGCTCCGTTCCGGCCGAGGAGCGCCACCCGCTCGGGACCCCGCAGTTCGAACTCCCCGTCGACCCGTGCGCCGTACGGCAGCTCCAGTTCACGGAGCAGCAGCACCCCGCGCCCCGGGTGGACCGTCGTGCGCGGCAGTTCCACGCGGATCTCGTCGTCGTCCCGTACGGCGTCCACCGCCGCGTCGAGCCGCGAGCGCGCCTCGGCCAGCCGTTCGGCGTGCAGCGCGCGGTGCTTGCCCGCCGACACCTCGGCCTGTGCCTTGCGGGTGTTGGCGACGATCTTCGGAGCCACCCGGTTCTCGACGCTCTTCTGGGCGTAGCGCTTGCGGCGCGCCAACTTCATCTGTGCGTCGGAGAGTTCGCGCTTCTGTCGCTGGACGTCGGCCTCGGCGACCCGCACCATCCGTTCAGCCGCCTCCTGTTCGGCCGCGAGCGCCTCCTCGTAGTCCGACCAGGCGCCGCCGTACCAGGCGACCTCGCCGTCCCGCAGGTCCGCGATCTGGTCGACGCGCTCCAGGAGTTCACGGTCGTGGCTCACCACCACGAGCACTCCCGACCAGGCGTCCACCGCCTCGTACAGCCGGCGGCGGGCACCGAGGTCGAGGTTGTTGGTCGGCTCGTCGAGCAGCAGCACCTCCGGCCGGGCGAGCAGCAGCGCGGCCAGTCGCAGCAGCACCGACTCGCCGCCGGAGACCTCGCCGACCGTGCGGTCGAGGCCGATGTGCCCGAGACCGAGCTGGTCGAGCACGGCCAGCGCCCGTTCCTCCACGTCCCAGTCGTCGCCGACGGCCGCGAAGTGCTCCTCGGCGCCGTCACCCGCCTCGATGGCGTGCAGGGCGGCCCGGGTCGCGTCGATGCCGAGGACCTGGTCGACGCGCAGTCCGGTCTTCAGGACCAGGTTCTGGGGCAGGTATCCGACCTCGCCGGCGATGCGGACCGAGCCCGTCGCCGGGGCGAGCTCACCGGCGAGGAGCTTGAGCAGGGTCGACTTCCCCGAGCCGTTGAGGCCGACGAGTCCGGTCCTGCCGGGCCCGACGGTCAGCCGGAAGTCGTCGAAGACGCCGGTGCCGTCCGGCCAGGCGAAGGAGAGAGAGGTGCAGGTGATGAACGATGGGCGGGTCGCCATGGAGGCCTCCCGGTTGCGAAGCGTGATGGTGGGCAACGCGTGAGACACCGGGCGCGGGCGGGGAGGGGAACGGAGCAGCGCTCGTACGCCGAGGTCGAGTACGGCACACGCGGCGGCAGGGCGGCACGCGCGGCGCAGTGTCTCGAGACCTCAGACGGACAACGGCCTTCTCCGATCGGGCGACAACAGGGCCGAGGAAGACGTTACGAGCGGGCGGCGTGGGGCGGCAAACGAATTACGGCAGGCGCGGGAGCAGAACGCCCGGTGCTGGTGCTGGTGCTGGTGCCGGTGCCGGTGCCGGTGCCGGTGCCGGAACGGAACGCCCGGTGCCGCGCGGGAACGGAACGGTGTCGATGCGGGAGCGCGCAGCGCCCGGTCCCGCCGTGGGAGAACGGACCGCCCGGTGCCAGGGCGGGAACCGACCGCCCGTCCCCCAGGGCCAGTCCTCCGGATCGTCTCGCTGCCTCGCCGCCTCGCCGCCTCACGGGCCCGCCGGGCCCGCCGCCTCACGGTCTCGCCGCCTCACCGTCCCGCCGGGCCGGGGCCCGCCGGCCCAGCGCCCGCCCGCCCGGAGCCCGCGGCGCGATCGGGGCGGCACCCCCTAGTGCTCCTCCAGGAGCTGCGCCAGGTCGTCGTCCCAGTCCAGGTACTGGTGCTCCAGCCCGCTGGGCACGAGGTGCTGCGAGCGCTCCAGGAAGCTGCGCAGCTCCGACGTCCGGACGTGGACCATGGCGACGCCCTCGGGAGCGTGGAACTCGACGACCGTGCGGTCGTAGCCGTACGGCCGCAGGCGTACGTCGCCGACGCCGGCCGGGCCCTCCACCCCCTGCGCGAGCAGCTCGCGGGCGAAGGCCCAGGACACCTCGACGCCTTCCAGGGTCGCGCGCGGCGGGAACGCCATGCTCACGGCGTACGGGTCCTCGCGGTCGTACCGGAGCGTGGCGGCGACCGACTCGGTCCGCGGCGCGGCGGCGACCAGACGGGCCTGCACGGCCTGCTCGATGACGGTGGACATGGGCCAGCCTCCTGTCGCGCGGCTTCGTTCTTCTGGCATCTCCCTGACACAAGGAGAGACGAACGGAACGGCCCTGACGTGCACTGGAAGGTGACGTGAGCTGTGTCACCACGGGCGGTACGCGCCGGTTTCCCGAGGTCAGCGCTCCTGCGCGACGTCGAAGTCGCCGCCCGCGCAGGGGCCGGAGTGATCGCAGTACGGCTGGTTGCCGGAGGCACCGCAGCCGCACAGGACCGCCCTGACCTCGTGCCGCTCGCCGACGCCGGCCCGGACGAGAAGGTCGCCGCGCATCACCAGCCGCCCGTCGGGCATGCGGCGGACGGTCGTGGGGGCGTCCGGGGGCTCGGCGGCGTCCGGGGGCTCCGCGGTGCCGTCAGCGGCGCGGTAGCGCAGCGCCCCGGAGGGGCAGCGGCGGACGACCTCGGCGACCTGTTCCGGGGGTGCCTGGTCGGGCTGCACCCAGGGGCGTCTGCCCAGGTCGAAGACGCTCGGCAGGCCGCGGACGCATTCGGCCGCGTGCAGGCAGCGACGCGGTTCGAACGTCACGGTGATGCCCTCGCCGTCGTACTCCTTGAGCCTCGGGGGTTCGTCCGGGACGGGTTCGGGGGTGCGGTCCGTCATGCGTTCCAGCCTAGGAAGGGGGCGGGGGGTACGCACTCTGGACGGGATCTTCGCGGTGGACTAGCTTCCGGCGCCATGACGTCCAAGGGGAAGACGAGACGAGTGATGGCGGCGGGACTGGCCGGGGCGGCGCTCGCCCTGGCCCTGACGGTCCCGGCCGAGGCCGACGAGGGCACGGCGGGGGAGCCGGCGGCGGCCGGGGTGGCGGGGCGCGGATGGCAGCTCACGCACACCGGTGCGGACGCGCGCTTCCGGGGCCTGGCGGCGGTGAGCCGGTCCGTCGCCTGGGCCGCTGGTTCGCGGGGCACGGTGCTGCGGACCACCGACGGCGGCAGCACCTGGCGAAACGTCTCTCCGGCGGGGGCCGGCGAGCTGGAGTTCCGTGACGTGGAGGCCTTCGACGCCCGGCGCGCCGTGGTGCTCGCGATCGGGGAGGGGGAGGCGTCCCGGGTCTTCCGTACCGAGGACGGCGGCGCGACCTGGACGGAGTCCTTCCGCAACACCGACCCGCGTGCCTTCTACGACTGCATGACCTTCTTCGACCACCGGCACGGGCTCGCGATGAGCGATCCCGTCGACGGCAGGTACCGCATCCTGTCCACCCGCGACGGCGGGCGGTCCTGGGAGGTCCTGCCGAGCGACGGCATGCCGGCCGCCCTGCCCGGCGAGGCGGGCTTCGCGGCGAGCGGCCAGTGCCTGGTGTCGTCCGGGGCGAAGGACGTCTGGCTCGCGACCGGCGGCGGAGCGACGGGCCGGGTGCTGCACTCGGCCGACCGGGGCCTGACCTGGACCGCCACCGAGACCACGATCCCGGCGGGCGAGGGCGCCAAGGGCGTCTTCGGTCTCGCCTTCCGCGACCGCCGGCACGGCATCGCGGTCGGCGGCGACTACCGCAAGGACCAGCCCTCGCCGCAGGCCGCCGCCGTCACCGGCGACGGAGCCCGCACCTGGACCGCGTCCGCCACCCCGCCGCCCTCCTACCGCTCGGGCGTCGCCTGGCTCCCGCACACGAGGTCGGCCGCCCTCGCCGTCGGCCCCACGGGCACGGACCTGACCACGGACGGGGGCCGCACCTGGCGCACCGTCGACACCGGCTCGTACGACACGGTGGACTGCACCGCCGACGGGGCCTGCTGGGTCTCGGGCGAGAAGGGTCGCGTCGCGCGGGCGCTGCTGCGCTGAGGGGGAGTCGCGGGTCGGGTGGGTGCGGGGCCGGCTCCGCCCGGGGCGTGTGCGATCGGGTCGCCGAGATCCAGTAGGGTGACGTGCGCTCGTCAAGTCGGGCGTATCCTTGCACACGCGCATCTGCAAACACTCAACGGGGGTTGAAGCGTGAAGCTTCGTCATGTCCGTGCCGTCGCCGTCTTCGGAATCGCCGTGATCGCCCTCACCGGCGCTCGTGGGTCCCATGGCGCCAGCTGCGGCGGCGGCCACGGATCCAGCAGCTCCAGCAGCTCCGGCGGCTCCAGCGGTGGTTCCGACAGCAACAGCTCCAGCAGCTCCAGCGGTGGCTCCGACAGCTCCAGCTCCAGCTCCGGGGGCATCACCACGGGCGGCAGCAGCTCGTCGAAGAACCGCGCGGAGCGGGACGTCCGCATCGACGAGTGCGCGCTCAGCGCCGACCGCAAGAACCTGGTCGCCAAGGTGACCGTCACCAACAGCGACTCCCTGGCGTACCTCTACGACGTCACCCTGCAGTTCAAGGGTGCCGAGGGTTCCAGCGCCGCCAACATGGCGCTCGCCAAGGTCCAGGACCTGCGGGTCGAGGGCGGTGCGTCGAAGCAGGGCGAGGCGAGCACCCCGTACACGGGCGGCGGCGACGGCTCCGAGTACACCCGCTGCGTCGTCGTCGACGCCGACCGCACCATCGGCTGACGCACAGGACACGCCGCCGTCCGGCCCGTGGGGGCCGGTTCGGCGGATCGGGGCTCGACAGGGCCCCAGGGCTGTCTCACCGAGACAGCCCCAGGGGGTGTCTCGGCGAGACACCCCCACTGTCCCGTCCGACCCTGATCCGCCGGCCAGGGCCGGGCTAGGTGGGCAACTGGTCGCGGAAAGCGCTGAGTTCGTCCACCGTCTTGGTGGCGTGGAATTCCACGACCCGGTACGCGCACACCCCGGCCACGCTGAACGGATCCGTCGCCACGATCTGCTCGATCTCCGCGCGACCCACCCCGGCGGCCAGGATCACCCCGCCCTCCCGCGGCTCCTTCCGTCCGGACGCGACGAACACCCCGGCGGCGTACTGCGCGTCCAGCCACGCGACATGCGCGGGCAGCAGCGCGTCGACCCGATCGAGGGGCGCGGTGTAACTCAGCTCCAGCACGAACATGGCCACCAGGCTACCGACCGGACCCGGCCCGGGGCGACGTAGGGTGCCGCACCATGACGATCATCGAGATTCCCGAGGGATGGCCCGCCGACGAGGACGCGGCGCGGGTCGTGCAGGAGGAGCTGCGCGGCCGGTTGGTGTTGGGCGAGGAGGGGCCCGGGGTCGGGGAGGGGTACGTCACCGGGGTCGACGTGGCCTACGACGACGAGCGGGATCTGGTGGCGGCCGCGGCCGTGGTGCTCGACGGCCGGACGCTCGACGTCGTGGCGGAGGCGACGGCGGTCGGGCGGGTGTCGTTCCCGTACGTGCCCGGGCTGCTCGCCTTCCGGGAGGTGCCGACCGTGCTCGCCGCGCTCGGGCGGCTCCCGGTCGGTCCCGGGCTGCTGGTCTGCGACGGCTACGGGCTCGCCCATCCGCGGCGGTTCGGGCTCGCCAGCCACCTCGGGGTGCTGACGGGCCTGCCGTCCCTCGGCGTCGCCAAGAATCCGTTCACCTTCACCTATGAACAACCCGGCGACCGACGGGGGGAGTTCAGCGAGCTCGTCGCCGACGGTGAGGTCGTCGGACGGGCGTTGCGCACCCGGGACGGCGTGAAGCCGGTGTTCGTGTCCGTCGGGCACCGCGTCTCGCTGGAGCGGGCCTGTGGGCACGCGCTGCGACTCAGCCCCCGGTTCCGGCTTCCCGAGACCACCCGGCACGCCGACGCCCTGTGCCGGCGGGCCCTGCGGGAGGCCCTGAGCACGGGGACCGAGTGACACCCGGGGCGTCTGAGTACCCGTACGGATACCCGGTCGTCTTCTCCGGGCGGCAGAGTGTCCGGCATGACTTCCCCCGGCATGATCACCACCGGTTCCGCCGCCCCCATCGGCACCCTGCAGTGCGTCGTCCTCGACTGCCCCGATGTCCTCGAACTCGCCACGTTCTACCAGCGGTTGCTCGGCGGTGAGATCAACCGCCCGGACCCCCAGTGGGCGGTGGGCGATGCCTGGGCCACGCTCCACGACGCCTCCGGGGCCCCCGTGCTCGCCTTCCAGGGCGTGGCCGACCACCGGCCGCCGGTCTGGGGCGCGCCCGAGCAGCAGTTCCACATCGACGTGCGGGTCGCCGACCTGGACGTCGCGGACGACGCCGTGACCGCGCTCGGTGCGCAGCGGCTCGACTCGGGGGCGGGGGACCGGGCCTGGCGGATCTACGCCGACCCGGCCGGCCACCCCTTCTGCCTGGTCCGCCACTGACGGCGGGCGGGATCGCCGGCCGTGACGCACCGGCGATCGCCCCGGGGGCCGCTCAGCCCGCGTACGCCACGCGGAAACGCAGGCCGGCCGCGCGCAGCCGGTCCAGCAGGGCGTCGCCCATCGCGACCGCCGTCGTGACCTGGCCGGAGGTCTTCGGCAGCTCGTCCAGGGCGAGGCAGAGCGCCGACTCGGCGAGCATCTTCGCGGTCTCGTCGTAGCCCGGGTCGCCGCCCGACACCTCGGTGAAGACCCGGCGTCCGCCTCCCTCCCCGACGAAACGGACCGAGAACCAGCTGCGGGCCCTTCGCTCGGCGCTCGGCCCCTGGCCCGCTTCGTAACGGCCCATCAGCCAGCTGCGGACGGACGGGATCTGGGCCGCGAGGACGCCGGTGCCGACCGCTGCCGTGCCGCCCAGGGCCATGGGGAGGGTCTTGACCGAGGCGTAGTGGCGGTAGCGGAAGTCCGGGCCGTAGCGCTCGAGCGCGCGGGCCGAGCGGGCGACCACCTGCGGATCGAGGGTGGGCAGCGGCAGCGCCCAGGTGCCGGTCTCGCGGCTGAAGCGCGGTCTCCCGAGCGGGGCGCGGGCCCGTCGGGTCACCAACCGCGGTTCGTGCAGCCGCCGTTCGTGAGCGGCCCGCAGGATCTCCCGGCCGCGCCCGAACGCGGTCAGCGCCGACGCGAAGGTGCCGCCCGAGAAGATCGCGCCGACGCGGACGAAGCCGTCCACGCGGAGCGGCACCCCCTCCGGCAGTTGCTGGACCGTGAAGTAGACGCCCAGGTCGTGCGGGACGGAGTCGAAGCCGCAGGCGTGCACGAGCCGCGCGCCGGTCTCCCGGGCGCGGGCGTCGTGGCGCACGTACGTCCGGTCGACGAACTCGGCCTCGCCGGTCAGGTCCACGTAGTCCGTGCCGGCCTCCGCGCAGGCCGCGACCAGCTCCTCCCCGTACCAGACGTACGGGCCGACCGTGCTGGCCACCACCCGCGTGGAGTCCGCGAGTTCGCGCAGCGCGACGGGGTCCGTGGAGTCCGCCACGAGCAGCGGCAGATCGGCGCAGCGCGGCCACCGTTCGGCGAGCCGCTCGCGCAGCGCGGTCAGCTTGCCCCGGCTGCGTCCGGCGAGGGCCCAGCGGCAGCCCGACGGGGCGTGCTCGGCCAGGTACTCCGCGGTGAGCTCGCCCACGAACCCGGTCGCCCCGAAGAGAACGACGTCGTACGGCCGTGCGGCCACCCCTGTCTCCATCCTGCCCCTCGCCTTCGCCCGCGCCGTCCCCCGGCGCGCATGTCGTCGGCGGACTCTAGCGGACGTCACCCCGGCAGCGGACCGGGCGGTACCCCTGGGTAATTTCCAAGCGCTTGCTCGGCTCGGGGGCTTGTGCGGAGTGGAACACGTTCCTAGCATCTCCGGTGTTACATCATCACTGTCACACCCATCTCGCGCACCCCTGGGGGCCCGATGACGACACCCCGCCCGCCCCGCGGCGGCCCGCTCTCCGGCGTCCGCGTGGTCGAGCTCGCGGGCATCGGTCCCGGCCCCTTCGCCGCCATGCTCCTCGCCGACCTCGGCGCCGACGTCGTCCGCGTCGACCGGCCCAGCGGCCCGGGGCTCGGCATCGACCCCGCTTACGACCTCACCAACCGCAACAAGCGCTCCGTCCTCGTCGACCTCAAGGGCGACGGCGGCCCGGACACCGTGCTCGACCTCGTCGCGCGGGCCGACATCCTGATCGAGGGCTACCGGCCGGGCGTCGCCGAACGCCTCGGCGTCGGCCCCGAGGTCTGCCTCGCCCGCAACCCGCGGCTCGTCTACGGCCGGATGACCGGCTGGGGCCAGGAGGGCCCCCTCGCCCCCACCGCCGGTCACGACATCGGCTACATCGCGATCACCGGCACCCTCGGCATGATCGGCCCCGACCCGGACGGCCCGCCCACCGTGCCCGCCAACCTCGTCGGCGACTACGCCGGCGGCTCCCTCTACCTCGTCATCGGCGTCCTCGCGGCCCTCCAGCACGCCCGCGAGCACGGCGAGGGCCAGGTCGTCGACGCCGCCATCGTGGACGGCACCGCCCACCTCGCCACCATGATCCACGGCATGCTCGCCGCCGGTGGCTGGCAGGACCGGCGCGGGGTCAACCTGCTCGACGGCGGCTGCCCCTTCTACGGCACGTACGAGACCTCCGACGGCGGCCACATGGCCGTCGGCGCCCTGGAGCAGCAGTTCTACGACGAGTTCACGCGCCTCCTCGGCATCGAGGACGTCGCCCCCGCCCGCCGTGACCTCGCGCGCTGGCCCGAGCTGCGCACTGCCGTCGCCGAGCGCTTCCGCACCCGTACGCGGGACGAGTGGACCGAGGTCTTCGCCGGCAGCGACGCCTGCGTGGCACCCGTCCTCTCGCTGCGCGAGGCGCCCGGCCACCCGCACCTCGCCGCCCGCGGCACCTTCGTCGAGCACGCCGGCCTCGTCCAGCCCGCGCCCGCGCCCCGCTTCTCCGCCACTCCGGGCGGCCTCCGCAGCGGCCCCGCCCTGCCCGGCGCCGACACCGACGAGGTCGCCTGCGACTGGGCCGTACCCGCACTGACCCCGAAGCCCCAGGAGCCCTCCGCATGAAGCGCCAGCTCTACACCGCCGACCACGAGGCCTTCCGTGAGGTGGTCCGCACCTTCCTCGCCAAGGAGGTGCTGCCGCACTACGCGCAGTGGGAGAAGGACGGCATCGTCTCCCGCGAGGTCTGGCGGGCCGCCGGCCGGCAGGGCCTGCTCGGCCTCGCCGTCGACGAGGAGTACGGCGGCGGCGGGAACCCCGACTTCCGCTACAGCGTCGTCCTCGCCGAGGAGTTCACCCGGGCCGGTACTCCCGGCCTCGCCATCGGCCTGCACAACGACATCATCGGCCCCTACCTCACCTCGCTCGCCACCGACGAGCAGAAGCGGCGCTGGCTGCCGGGCTTCTGCAGCGGCGAGACCGTCACCGCCATCGCGATGACCGAACCCGGCGCGGGCTCCGACCTCCAGGCGATCCGCACCACCGCCGAGGACCACGGCGACCACTGGATCCTCAACGGCTCCAAGACCTTCATCTCCAACGGCATCCTCGCCGACCTCGTCATCGTCGTCGCGAAGACCACCCCCGACGGCGGCGCCCACGGCCTGTCCCTCCTGGTCGTCGAACGCGGCACGGCGGGCTTCGAGCGCGGCCGCAACCTCGACAAGATCGGCCAGAAGTCCCAGGACACCGCCGAGCTCTTCTTCCACGACGTCCGCGTCCCCAAGGAGAACCTGCTCGGCGAGCTCAACGGGGCCTTCGTCCACCTGATGACCAACCTCGCCCAGGAACGACTGGCCATCGCCGTCGCCGCCATCGCCGGCGCCGAGCACCTCCTGGAGCTCACCACCACGTACGTGAAGGAGCGCGAGGCCTTCGGTCGCCCGCTCGCCCGGCTCCAGCACATCCGCTTCGAGATCGCCGAGATGGCCACCGAGTGCGCCGTCACCCGCACCTTCCTCGACCGGTGCGTCGAGGAGCACGCCGAGGGCGGGCTCGACGCCGTGCACGCCTCCATGGCCAAGTGGTGGTCCACCGAACTGCAGAAGCGGGTCGCCGACCGCTGTCTGCAACTTCACGGCGGATACGGCTACATGAGCGAATTCCCGGTCGCCAGGGCCTTCACCGACGGCCGTATCCAGACCATCTACGGCGGGACCACGGAGATCATGAAGGAGATCATCGGCCGTTCCCTGCTCGGCTGACCCCGCCCCGCCCGACCCCGCGACCCAGGTCCGCGACCCCGACTCCCGCGCCCGACCCTCGCGCCTGACCCTCATGCGAAAGGCAACACCGTGACCACCGAAGCCTACGTCTACGACGCGATCCGCACCCCGCGCGGCCGCGGCAAGGCCAACGGAGCCCTGCACGGCACCAAGCCGATCGACCTCGTCGTCGGCCTCATCCACGAGATCCGCTCCCGCTTCCCCGGCCTCGACCCGGCCGCCATCGACGACATCGTCCTCGGCGTCGTGGGCCCCGTCGGCGACCAGGGCTCCGACATCGCCCGGATCGCCGCGATCGCCGCGGGCCTGCCCGACACCGTCGCCGGCGTCCAGGAGAACCGCTTCTGCGCCTCCGGTCTCGAAGCCGTCAACCTCGCCGCCGCCAAGGTCCGCTCCGGTTGGGAGGACCTCGTCCTCGCCGGCGGCGTCGAGTCCATGTCCCGCGTGCCCATGGCCTCCGACGGCGGCGCCTGGTTCGCCGACCCGATGACCAACATCGCGACCAACTTCGTCCCGCAGGGCATCGGCGCCGACCTCATCGCCACCATCGAGGGCTTCACCCGCCGCGACGTCGACGAGTACGCCGCCCTCTCCCAGGAGCGCGCCGCCGCGGCCTGGAAGGACGGGCGCTTCGACCGCTCCGTCGTCCCCGTCAGGGACCGGGCCGGTCTCACCGTCCTCGACCACGACGAGCACATGCGCCCCGGCACCACCGCCGACTCCCTCGCCAAGCTCAAGCCCTCCTTCGCCGACATCGGCGAGCTCGGCGGCTTCGACGCGGTCGCGCTGCAGAAGTACCACTGGATCGAGCAGATCGACCACGTCCACCACGCCGGCAACTCCTCCGGCATCGTCGACGGCGCCTCCCTCGTCGCCATCGGCTCCCGCGAGGTCGGCGAGCGCCACGGCCTGACCCCGCGCGCCCGGATCGTCGGCGCCGCCGTCTCCGGCTCCGAGCCGACCATCATGCTCACCGGCCCCGCCCCCGCCGCCCGCAAGGCGCTCGCCAAGGCCGGCCTCACCATCGACGACATCGACCTGATCGAGATCAACGAGGCCTTCGCCGCCGTCGTCCTGCGCTTCGTCAAGGACATGGGCACCTCCCTCGACAAGGTCAACGTCAACGGTGGCGCCATCGCCCTCGGCCACCCGCTCGGCGCGACCGGCGCCATGATCCTCGGCACCCTCGTCGACGAGCTGGAGCGCCAGGACAAGCGCTACGGCCTCGCCACGCTCTGCGTCGGCGGCGGCATGGGCATCGCCACGATCGTCGAGCGCGTCGAGCGCTTCTGACCGCCCGGTCCGAACCCCTCTTACGGAGAAGCATCAGCATGAGCGAGAGCACCACCATCCGCTGGGAGCAGGACGAGACCGGCGTCGTCACCCTCGTCCTGGACGACCCCGACCAGTCCGCCAACACGATGAACCAGGCCTTCCGGGCCTCCATCACCGCGATCGCCGACCGCGCGGTGGCCGAGAAGGACTCCATCCGCGGCATCGTCTACACCTCCGCGAAGAAGACCTTCTTCGCGGGCGGCGACCTCAAGGACATGATCAAGGCCGGCCCCGAGGACGCCCAGGCGATCTTCGACACCGCCATCGAGATCAAGAACGCGCTCCGCCGCATCGAGACCCTCGGCAAGCCGGTCGTCGCCGCGATCAACGGCGCCGCGCTCGGCGGGGGCTACGAGATCGCGCTCGCCTCGCACCACCGCGTCGCCCTCGACGCCCCCGGCTCCAAGATCGGACTGCCCGAGGTCACGCTGGGCCTGCTTCCGGGCGGCGGCGGCGTCGCCCGGACCGTACGCCTCATGGGCATCACCGACGCCCTGCTCAAGGTGCTCCTGCAGGGCACCCAGTACAACCCGAGGCGCGCCCACGAGAACGGCCTCGTCCACGAGCTGGCCGCCACGCCCGAGGAGATGCTCGCCAAGGCCCGCGCCTTCATCGACGCGCACCCCGAGTCGCAGCAGCCCTGGGACGTCCCCGGTTACAAGATCCCCGGCGGCACCCCGTCGAACCCGCGGTTCGCCGCCAACCTGCCGGCCTTCCCCGCCAACCTGCGCAAGCAGCTCAACGGCGCCCCCTACCCCGCCCCGCGCAACATCATGGCGGCGGCCGTCGAAGGCTCCCAGGTCGACTTCGAGACCGCGCTCACCATCGAGAGCCGCTACTTCACCGAGCTGGTCACCGGCCAGACCGCGAAGAACATGATCCAGGCGTTCTTCTTCGACCTCCAGGCCGTCAACTCCGGAGCCAACCGCCCCCGGGGCATCGAGCCGCGCAAGGTCCGCAAGGTCGCCGTCCTCGGCGCCGGCATGATGGGCGCCGGCATCGCGTACTCCTGCGCCCGCGCCGGCATCGAGGTCGTCCTCAAGGACGTCACCGCCGAGTCCGCCGCCAAGGGCAAGGGCTACTCCGAGAAGCTGTGCGCCAAGGCCGTCGCCAAGGGCCGCACCACCCAGGAGAAGGCCGACGCGCTGCTCGCCCTGATCACCCCGACCGGTGACGTCGCCGACCTGGCCGGCTGCGACGCCGTCATCGAGGCGGTCTTCGAGGACACCTCGCTCAAGCACAAGGTGTTCCAGGAGATCCAGCACGTCGTCGAGCCCGACGCGCTGCTCTGCTCCAACACCTCCACCCTGCCGATCACGGACCTCGCCGAGGGGGTGGAGCGCCGGGCCGACTTCATCGGCCTGCACTTCTTCTCGCCCGTCGACAAGATGCCGCTGGTCGAGATCATCAAGGGCGAGCGCACCGGCGACGAGGCCCTGGCCCGCGCCTTCGACCTGGTCCGGCAGATCAACAAGACGCCGATCGTCGTCAACGACTCGCGTGGCTTCTTCACCTCGCGGGTCATCGGCCACTTCATCAACGAGGGCGTCGCCATGGTCGGCGAGGGCGCCGAGCCCGCCTCCGTCGAGCAGGCAGCGGCCCAGGCCGGCTACCCGGCGAAGGTGCTCTCCCTGATGGACGAGCTGACCCTCACCCTGCCGCGCAAGATCCGCAACGAGACGAGGAAGGCGATCGAGGAGGCCGGCGGCACCTGGGTCTCCCACCCCGGCGAGCTCGTCATCGACCGCATGGTCGACGAGTTCGGGCGCCCCGGGCGCAGCGGCGGCGCCGGCTTCTACGAGTACGGCGAGGACGGCAGGCGCGGCAAGCTGTGGCCGGGCCTGCGCGAGCACTTCACCAAGCCCGAGGTCGAGATCCCCTTCCGCGACATGCAGGAGCGGATGCTCTTCGCCGAGGCACTGGACACCGTCCGGCTCCTGGAGGAGGGCGTGCTCACGTCCGTGGCCGACGCCAACATCGGATCCATCCTGGGCATCGGATTCCCGGCGTGGACGGGCGGCGTCCTGCAGTACATCAACGGCTACGACGGCCGCGCCGCAGGAGCGGGCGTCGGTGTCGCCGCCTTCGTCGAGCGCGCCCGCGAGCTGGCGACCACCTACGGCGAGCGCTTCAACCCGCCCGCCCTCCTGGTGGAGAAGGCCGAGCGGGGCGAGGTGTTCACGGACGCGGAGTAGTTCCCGGAGCGGCACCGGGAGCGGGCCGCGGAACGGTCCTGAAGGCGGTCCTCAGCTCCTCGCTGAGCGACCGCTGGAAGGCCGTGACGAGGGACTGGATCACCATCGGCTGCATGTGCGCCGAGAGCGACTTCATCGCGGTCAGGTGATCCGGGTCCTCGCCGCTCTCCCGGTACGGGTTCCACACCTGCTCCCGGAAGAGCCGGGCCAGCTCCTGCGCGGCGGCCCGGGCGTGCTCCAGGAGCACGGTCCGGGAGGCCAGGATCGTCTCGTGCTCGATGGGCACGTCGAGCAGCTCCACACCGAGCCGCAGCAGGGAGCCGTCGAGCCGGAACACGTCCGGGTCGGGCCCCTTGTCGAGCACCCCCATCGCGGCCAGCCGGTCGACGTCCCGGTCGGCCAGCGGCCGCCCGGCCCGCCGCTCCAGCTCCTGCCGGGTGGTCTCCTCGGCCGACTCGGGCGCCCAGGAGGCCACGAGCGCCCGGTGGACCGCCAGGTCCTGGGCGCTGAGGTCGGGCGGGAGCTGCTCCAGGTAGCGTTCGATCGCGGCGAGCGTCATGCCCTGCCGCTGGAGTTCCTCGATGAGCGCGAGCCGGGACAGGTGCTCGGGCCCGTAGTGCCCGACCCGCCGCGGCCCGATCACGGGCGGCGGCAGCAGGCCCCGCGTCCCGTAGAAGCGGACGGTCCGCACGGTCACCCCGGCCCGCGCCGCCAGCTCGTCGACGGTGTAGGTGGGCCCGGCCGCCCGCCCCTCGCCCTGGTCCTCGTCGCTCGCCTGCCGCATGGTTCAACAGTATTGCTGTCTCACCGGCCATGTAAAAGAGGTGGGGCGCGGGTGGGCCCCCGCCCAGGGCAACAGGACACGCCGCGTCGGCTGGGGTATGCCTTTCTCATGGATCCCCGGAGGCGAGCCTTCGTCCCGCGCCTCTCCCGGCGCGGCGGACGGCTGCTGCTCGCCGCGCCCTTCGCGCTCATCGCGGTGGTGACCGTGGTGGACGTCGTGGTTCCTCCCGAGGTCCACCTGGGGCCGTTCCTCATCGCCGCGCCCGCGGTGACGGCGTCGTTCGCGGGGCCCCGGATGACGGCCTTCGTGGGCGCGGTCGCGGTGCTCGCCCAGTCGACGGTGGCGGTCGCGCGGACCAGTCTGACCGACCTCAACCACACGTACCAGATCGTCGCGCTGGTCCTCATCTCGATCATCGCGACCTTCTTCGCCTATCTGCGCGAGCGTGACGAGAGCAGGGTGACGCGGCTGCGCTCCATCGCCCACGCCGCCCAGAGCGTCGTCCTGCGCCCGCTGCCGCACCGCTCGGGCTCCCTGCGCATCGCCTCCGTCTACCTGGCGGCCGAGGAGGAGGCGCAGATGGGCGGCGACCTGTATGCGGCGGCCCGCACGGCGCACGGCACCCGACTGCTCATCGGGGACGCCCGGGGCAAGGGGCTCGACGCCATCAGCGAGGCGTCACTCGTGCTGGGCGCCTTCCGGGTCACCGCCGTCCGGGAAACGGACCTGCCGGAACTGGTCGGCCACCTGGAGGCGGGCGTCGGCTCGGCGGAGGACAGCGGGGGCGGGCCGGAGGCGGGCTCCGGTGTCGACGGGACGGTGGACGGCACGGAGGAGGCCTTCGTCACCGCGCTGGTGCTCGACGTCCCCGATCGCGAGCCGGTCGTACGGCTCGTGAACTGCGGGCACCCGCCGCCGCTGCTCCTCAGGGAGGGGCGGGTGATCCCCCTCGACACGGCCGACGCGAGCCCGCCGCTGGGGCTGTCGGACGTCCTCACCCCCGAGGTGACGGTGGAGACCTTCCCCTTCGACGTCGGCGACGTGCTGCTGCTCTACACGGACGGGGTGGTCGAGGCCCGGGACGGCTCGCGCGCCTTCTACCCCCTGGAGGAGCGCCTCACGGCCTGGGTCGGGTACGACCCGCCGACCCTGCTCGGCCGGCTGCGGGCCGACCTGCAGGCGTACGCCGGCGGCCACCTCGGCGACGACGCGGCACTCGTCGCGGTGCAGCGCCTGGCGCCGGAGCCGTAGGCGCCCGGCGGAGCCCCGGGCGCTGTCACAGGCGGCCCGTACGGTGAGGGCATGACGGGGATCGAGTACGTACGGGGGGACGCCACCGCGCCGCGCGGGAAGGGCGTCAAGATCATCGCGCATGTGTGCAACGACCTGGGAGGTTGGGGCAAGGGCTTCGTGCTGGCGGTCTCGCGCCGCTGGCCCGGGCCCGAGACGGCCTTCCGCCGCTGGCACCGCGAGCGCGCGGGGAACGACTTCGGGCTCGGCGCGGCACAGTTCGTCCAGGTGGAGCCGTACGTCTGGGTGGCCAATCTGGTGGGTCAGCGGGGGATACGGACGGCGCGGAGCAGCGGGGTCCCGGTGCGGTACGAGGCGATCGACGCGGCGCTCGTGCGGCTCGCGGACCGGGCGCTGGAGCTCGGGGCCTCCGTGCACATGCCCCGGATCGGCTGCGGGCTGGCGGGCGGGAAGTGGTCGCGGGTCGAGCCGCTGATAGCCGAGCGGCTCCTGGCGCGGGGGATACCGGTCACCGTGTACGACTTCGGGGCGTAGCCGCCCCCGGGGCCACCCCGGCGGGGGGAGGTGCGCGACGGACGCTAGAGTCATGCGTCTGTTCGAATCAGGGGCACGGCAGGGGGAGGGGTATGCAGGCGCAACTCAGGGAGACGGCCACGGAGTTGGCCGCGGTCCTGTGGCGGGAGCACACCGTCTACCGTGAGCGCGGCGGCGGTGTGGTGATCCGGGGTGACCATGTGCGGCGCTGGATCAGCCTGGCGCCGACCGGTGGCAGGGACCAGGCGCTGGTCCGGGCCGGCCGGATCCTGGACGGGGGCACGACCGCGCCCGCCCGCCTGGAGGCCGTGGTCGACCTGACGTCGGGAACGGCCGAGCTCGCGGCTGTCTGCCGTCGGCTGCTCGCGGAGACCGCCGCCGAGGCGGCGCCGTCGACGGCAGGGGCGGCCAGGCCGGCCCGGGCCGCCCGGCCGGGCAGGGCTTCGCGGCCGGGCAGGGCCGAGGGCCGGGCGAAGGCGGCCCGCCCGCGCCGGGGACGCCACACGGGCGTCGGCTCGTGGGTGGTCCTGCTGTGCGTGGGCGGCGTCGTGGCCTACTGGGCCTACAGCGTCTTCGGCGCGGGGGCGTACTAGGCCCGGCCGTCGAGCTCCCGTCGTCACCCGCGTCGCCGGGCGGGCGGGAGTGCGACGACAGGGCGGAGAGCCCGCGCCGTGCGTACGCGGACGCGCGAAGGCGCCGTGGGCTCCGCGCGAGCCCACGGCGCCTTCGCCTGGTCCGGCCGGATCAGCCGGCCACGTAGCCCGTCACCGGGTAGTGGTCGGACAGGTTCGTGTACGTGTACCGCGTGCCCCAGCTGGAGACGGTCCAGGGCGCGGTCTGCTCCGGGATCACGTCGTTCGTCCAGTTCGCCGGGCGCGCGTTGCCGGCCCGGTAGAGGACGTAGTCGAGGTCCTCGCGGGGGTCGGACGGGTACCGGTCGTGGGCGATCGAGTTCAGCGCCGTGTCGAAGGAGTACGGGTGCCCGGTGCGGGAGTCCGCGCCGACCAGGCCCGCGTCGGCGAGCATCGACGCGTACTCGGGCGTGCGCGAGTCCACGTTCATGTCGCCGGTGACGATCACCTGCTCGTTCGCCGGGATGTTCTTGGCGTCGAGGAAGGCGTCGATGTTCTTGAACTGGCGGCTGCGCATCTGCGCCGCCTCGCCCGCCGAGCAGCCCGGGTCGGTCGACTGGGCGTGCGTGCCGACCACGTGCACCTTGGTGCCGTTGACGTCGAGGGCCGCGTAGACGAAGCCCTTGTTCGAGTACCAGTCGGCGCCGCAGGCGTCCTTGTAGACGTACTGCTCCTTACGGAGGATCGGCCACTTGCTGAGCAGCGTCACGCCGCCGTCCTCCGGCGTGGTCGTCGAGTAGGCGCCGCCGGTGGCGTCCCAGCCGGACTTCGAGCGGCCGACGACCGGGGTCTGGTACGGGTACTGCGCGGCGGCCTTCGCCTTGAGGGCGTCGGACGCGGAGTTGTCGAAGGCCTCCTGGAGCACGACGACGTCGTTGCCCTGGAAGAAGGGCGCGGCGGGGATGGCCGCGGCGCGGTGGTCCTGGCCCCAGTTCGGGTAGAGCGTCTTCGAGAAGAGGAAGACGTTGTACGTCAGCACCTTCAGCTGCGGGCCCGCGGCGCTGCTCACCGTCGTCGCGGTGTCGGCGGCCGAAGCGGTGGGCGCGGTGGCCCCCAGGGCGGCCGCGGCGAGCGCGACGGAGAGGGCGGCGCCGGGGATACGGCGGGTGGCTGCGAACGGCACTGTTAACTCCCAGATACGAGTGGGGGGTTGGACCGGCGCCGCACATCAGATCAGACGTGGTTACCTTCCGGTAGCCATTGGGTGCCAGAAATCTTGCGCCGCTCGCACGAACGCGCCAACTCTCGGCCGACTGCCTGAATTGCGAGTTTTGCGACCAGGTAAGATGCCGCCCATGACCCTCGCGCAGAACTCGCAGATCTTCCCCACCGACCTGGGCCCGCTGAACCCGGTCTGGGCTGAGCTCATCCTCGGTGCCGTCCTCTTCGCCCTGACCTTCCTGATCCTCGCCAAGGGGATCCTGCCGAAGATCAACCGGACCCTCGCCCAGCGTGAGGACGCCATCGACGGCGGCACCGAGCGCGCCGACGACCTGCGTGCCGAGGCCACCGCGATCCGCGAGCAGTACGAGGCCGAGCTCGCCGAGGCCCGCCACGACGCCGCCCGCATCCGCTCCCAGGCCACCGAGGAGGGCTCCCAGGCCATCGCCGCCGCCCGCGCCGAGGGTCTGCGCGAGCGCGAGGCCATCCTGGCCGCCGGTCACGAGCGCATCGCCGCCGAGCGCGAGGCCGCGGAGCGCGAGCTCGCCGGTGACGTCGACGCCTGGGCCCGCTCCCTGGCCGGCCGCATCGTCGGCGAGCCGGTCGGCGCCGAGCGCTCCTGACGCACCGCGCACACCCGTACGGGGCCGCGCCCCGGGCCCACCGCCCGAGGCGCGGCCCCGCGTCGTTCCCGCGCGATCCCGCGGGAGCGCGGCCCCGCGTCCTGCCGGCGGCCCTGTGGCGCGTCGGCGGCCCCGCGTCATGCTCGCGGGCTCGCAGGCCTGTGGCGCGTCGCGGCCCCGCGTCGGGCTCGGGGGCCCGTGCCGTGCCGGCGGAGGTGGCGTGCTCGCGGCTCCCTGGTGGCCTGGTGCCCAGGGGCGCACCGAGGGGTCCGGGGGGACCGGCACGGGCTGCGCGAGGGACAATGCCTGGGGGAGGCCGCGTGGGGGAGACCGCGTGACCGAGACGACGGGGGACACGGCGTGACCGAGACGGACGGGGGAGACCGCGTGAGGGAGGGCGATCGCATGGCCGGCCCACAGCACCCGGACCGGGGGACGGGTCCCGTCGGCGTCGCCGCCGAGCACGGCACCGGCCACGAGCGGCCCGCCACCCGTGCCGCCCGGCGGGACGAGCCCGCGCCGCCGCCCGTCGGCGGGGTGCTGTGGACGGTCGCCGGGGACGTCCGGGCGTTGCTGATGCTGCCCGCCGCGCTCACCATGCAGGTCGCGCACCCCGCCATCGGCGCCGGCGTCGACGACCACTCGGTCTTCCGCAGCGACCCCTGGGGGCGCGGCGAGCGCTCCCTGCGCTCGCTCCAGCTGTGGATCTACGGCGGTGCGGCGGCGGCCGAGGAGGGGCGCCGGCTCCGCGCGCTCCACAAGGAGATCCAGGGCACCGACGCCCACGGCCGCCGCTACCACGCCCTCACCCCCGCCTACTACGCCTGGGTGCACGCCACCGGCTACCCCGTCTACCGGCACGGACTGCGCTATCTCGCCCGCCCCCTCACGGAGGCCCAGGACCGGCAGCTCTACGCCGAGTGGCTCCAGGTCGGCCGGGTGCTCGGCATCCACGACCGGGACATGCCGCAGACGATCGAGGAGTTCTGGCCGTACTACCGCCGCGTGCTCGCGGAGGAGATCGAAGCCACCGTCGTGGTCCGCGAACTGCTCGCCACCGATCAGCCCGTTCCGCCCCCGGACCGGGGCCCGCTGCCCGTGCGGCTCGCCCTGAAGGTGCTGTGGCCGTTGCTCCGTGGACCCTTCCTGCGGGCCCGTTCCTTCCTCACCGTCGGACTCATGCCGCCCGACGCCCGTGCGGCCATCGGGCTGGAATGGACGGAAGCCCAGGAGCGCAGGCTGCGCCGCTTCGCCCGGGTCGTCCGGGCCGTGGTGCCCGTGCTGCCCGAGCGGCTGCGCTATCTCCCGCTGGCCAGGAAGGCGCGGCAGGAGGCCCGACGGGAGGCGCTTCGGCAGGCGTCACGCCGCCAGTGAGTCCAGATAGGCGTCGAGGAGCTCGACCTGGGTCTCCGGCGGGAAGGCCGCGGGGTTGAAGAGGGCCTGGACCACCAGCCCGAGGGCGAAGGACTGGGCACCGGCCGCGAGGCGTCCGGGGTCGCCCGGGGGCAGTTCGCCGTGCTCCTGCGCGGTCGCGATCAGCTCGGCGAGCCGCTCCCGGCTGCGCCCGTACTTGTCGGCGTAGGCGTCGCTCAGCGCCGGGTCGGCGAGCGCGGTGTCCCAGGAGGAGACCCAGATGCGGTTACCGGCCGTGGCCTCGGCGGTGAGCGGCAGGATGTCGAGCAGCGCGGCGCGCACGGCGGCGAGGCCCTGTCCCGCCGAGCGCCTGGGGCGCGCGGCGGTGCGTTCGTCGAGCAGGTCGAGGGCGTAGCCGACCAGATCGCGCTTGGCCGGGAAGTAGTGGGTCAACAGGCCTGTGGTGGCGCCGAGTTCGGCGGCGACGGCGCGCATGGTGAGGCCGCCGAAGCCGTGCGCGGCGAGGACGCGCCAGACCGCTTCGGAGACGTCGCGGCGCCGGGCCTCGTGATCGCCCTTGGTACGTGCCATGCTGCTACGGTAATAGCCATAACGCTTGTTGTGTGAATGGGGCCCTCATGTTCTCCCTCCCGCTGCGGGACAACGCCGTCCTCCGGCCGCTCGAGTCGTGGCACGCCGAGGAGTTCGCCGCCCACCTGGACCGGGCGCGCGAGCACATCCGGCCGTGGGTCGGTCCTGCCTTCGTCACCGGCGACGTCGAAGGCGCCCGCGGCACCCTCGTGCGCTACGGCGAGCGCCAGGCCGCGGACGGCGGACGCCTCTACGGCATCTGGCGGGACGGGACGCTGGTCGGCGGCGTGATGTTCACGGACTTCGACGCCTCGTGGGGGACCTGCGAGCTCGGCTGCTGGCTCGAACCGGCAGGCGAGGGGCACGGCCTGATCACCGAGGCCTGCTCCGTCCTCCTGGACTGGGCCCTCGTCGAGCGCGGCCTGCACCGTGCGGAATGGCACTGCCGCGCCGACAACGACCGCAGTGCCGCGGTCGCCCAGCGCCTCGGCATGACCCTCGAAGGCGTCCGCCGCGAAGCCTGGCCGTACGGCGGCGCGCGCCACGACAAGCAGATCTGGGGCATCCTCGCCGCGGAATGGCGCACCCGCCGCGCGTGACGCGACGGCGCCCGAGAGGGCGGCAGGCGCCCGAAGGGCCAGCGGCACCCGAGAGGACAGCGGCACCCGAGAGGACAGCGGCACCCGAGAGGACAGCGGCACCCGAGAGGACAGCGGCACCCGAGAGGACAGCGGCACCCGAGAGGACAGCGG
>NZ_JBFAXU010000015.1:66598-72499 GCF_040680975.1 Streptomyces sp. NPDC051921 | reverse complement strand
CGGCGCCCGACAGGCGGCAGGCGTCCGACAGGCGGCAGGCGTCCGGGACGACGACGGCGCCCCCGTCCCGCCCGACCGCGGGACGAAGGCGCCGCCGGGCGTGTCAGCGGGCGTCGTGCTCGCTCTCGTGGATGGTGTTCGTCTCCGCGATCTTCTTCCACGACTTCGGCTGGGCCGGCTTCACGGCCTTCGCCGCCCGCCCGGTCCCCGCCGCCGGAGCGGCCGCCAGGCCGGCCGCCGACGCGGCCGGGGCCGCGGGCTTGACCGGCTGGTAGAGCCAGGTGTCGAAGAGGCCCGCGAGCGGCTTGCCGGAGACGCGCTCCGCGTACTTCACGAAGTCGGACACGTGCGCGTTGCCGTACGCGTGCTCCTGCGGCCAGCCCTTCAGGATCGCGAAGAAGTCCTCGTCGCCGACCTCGTTGCGCAGCGCCTGCAGCGCCAGCGCGCCCCGGTCGTACACGGCGATGTGGAACTGGTCGTCCGCGCCCGGGTCGCCCGGCTTCACCGTCCAGAACGGGTCGTCGGCCGCCCGCGTCCGGTAGACGTAGTCGGCGAGCTCCTGGGCCGTGCCCTCGCCCTCCTTCTCCGACCACAGCCACTGGCTGTAGCGGGCGAAGCCCTCGTTGACCCAGATGTCCTTCCAGTCGGCCACCGACACGCTGTCGCCGTACCACTGGTGGGCCAACTCGTGCACGACCACCGACACGTTGGCGCCGTTCGCGAACTGCCGCGGGCTGTAGAAGGGCCGGGTCTGCGTCTCCAGGGCGAAGCCGCTGGTCACGTTCGGGACGTAACCGCCGAGGGAGTTGAACGGGTACGGACCGAAGACCGACTCCAGCCACTCCGCGACCTCGGTGGTCCGCTCGATCGAGGCGCGCGCGGCGCCCGCGTTGTCGCCCAGGTCCTTGCTGTAGGCGTTGAGGACCGGGAGCCCGTTGGCCGTCCTGTCCGTCGTGATGTCGAACTTGCCGACGGCGAGCGTGGCGAGGTACGTCGCCTGCGGCTTGTTGGAGCGCCAGTTGAAGCGGGTCCAGCCCAGCTTCGAGGACTGCGACTGCAGCACGCCGTTGCTGATGGCCTGGTGGCCGTCCGGAACGAGGACGGAGACGTCGAAGGTCGCCTTGTCGAGCGGGTGATCGTTCGACGGGAACCACCACACGGCCGAGTCCGGCTCCTGCGCGGCGACACCGCCGTCCGGGGTACGGGCCCAGGCAGACCAGCCGCCTATCTTCAGCTCGGAGGGCTTGCCCGCGTAACGGACCACGATCGAGACCGACTTGTTCTTCTCCAGCGGAGCCGCCGGGGTCACCTCGAGCTCGTGGTCGCCGGAGGCGGCGAACTTCGCGACGCGCCCGTTCACCCGCACCTCGTCGACCTTCAGGCCGAGGTCGAGGTTGAAGCGGGACAGGTTCTGCGTCGTCGTGGCGAGGATCGTCGCCGTGCCCTCCAACAGGTCCGTGGCGGGCTGGTACTTCAGGCGCAGGTCGTAGTGCGAGACGTCGTAGCCGCCGTTGCCGCTGGCCGGGTAGTACGAGTCGCCGATGCCCGGCGCACCTGCCTTGAAGTCGGCCGCCGATGCCGGGATCGCCAGCAGCAGGGAGGCCGCGAGGGCGCTCGGAACGATGATTCTGCGGTGCACAGGGTTCTCCCCAAGTCGTAAGAATCGTCAGACGCACGGGTGGTCGTCGGTCCTCAGCGACACTATTCAGGCCGCCGACGCCCCGTCACGTCCAGAGCACCCCCTGTCACATGATCGCCATTCGGCCGACATGAACCTCCCGTACCGGATGTCCGACGAGGCACTCTTTTGCGCAGGGGGCCACCGGAGTACCTTCCGCCCATGCCGATACGTGTGCGGAGAACCCGCGGAGCCCGTTCGTCGCGCAGATTCCTGGCCGCCGCCGCCACGGCCGCCCTCACCGCCCTCCTGCTCGCCCCTGCCGGGGGCGCCCAGGCGGCCCCGGCGGTACGGGAGTCGCAGCCGGTGTACTCGTACGCGGCCGCGGTCCGCGAGTCCGTCTGGGTCGACACCGGACGCGACGGCGACGCCGACGGCCGGACCGACCGCGTGGCCGTCGACATCGTCCGCCCCCGCGAACCCGCCGCGGCCGGTCGGAAGATTCCCGTCATCATGGACGCCAGCCCCTATTACGCCTGCTGCGGACGCGGCAACGAAGGCCAGAAGAAGACGTACGACGCCGACGGCAGGCCCGTTCAGTTCCCGCTCTTCTACGACAACTACTTCGTCCCGCGCGGCTACGCCTTCGCCGCCGTCGACCTCGCCGGCACCAACCGCTCCGACGGCTGCGACGAGGTCGGCGGACGCGCCGACGTCCAGTCCGCCAAGGCCGTCGTCGACTGGCTGAACGGCCGCGCCCGCGGCTGGACCTCCCGCACCGGCGACCAGCCGGCCGACGCCACCACGTGGTCCACCGGCGCCGTCGGCATGATCGGCAAGAGCTGGGACGGCACCGTCGCCAACGGCGTCGCCGCCACCGGCGTCGAGGGCCTCCGCACGGTCGTCCCGATCGGCGCGATCTCCTCCTGGTACGACTACTTCCACTCCCAGGGCGCCCCGCTCTACGACGCCAACCCGACCTGGCTCTCGGACTACGTCAACCACCCCGACTCCAGGACCCGTTGCGGCGCCGTGCAGCAGCGTATCGCCGCCGCCACCCCCTACAGCGGTGACTGGACCCCGGCCTGGAGCGAGCGGAACCACGTGCCCGACGCCGGAAAGGTCAAGGCCAGCGTCTTCGTCGTGCACGGACAGCAGGACCTCAACGTGCGCGCCAACCAGTTCGGCCAGTGGTGGGACGCCCTCGCCGCACACGGCGTCGAGCGCAAGATCTGGCTCGCGCAGACCGGCCACGTCGACCCCTTCGACTTCCGCCGGGCCGCCTGGGTCCGCACGCTGCACCGCTGGTTCGACCACGAGCTCCTCGGCCACGACAACGGCATCGACCGCGAGCCGATGGCCGACATCGAGCGCGCCCCCGACCGCTGGACCACCGACCGGAGCTGGCCGCCGCGCGGCACCGCGCCCACCGTGCTGCGTCCCGCGGCCGGCGCGGTACCCGGCGTCGGCAGCCTGGGCCGTACGCCCGCCCCGCGCGGCGGCACCGAGACCTTCACCGACGACCCGGCCCTCGGCGAGCTCGACTGGGCGGCCGACATCGACCGGTCGACGCCCGCGAAGGCCGGGTTCACCACCCGCCCGCTCGCCCGCGACCTGCGGATCGCCGGCTCCTCCTCGGTGACCCTCACGGCCACGCCGACCACCACGAGCGCGCACCTCACGGCCGTCCTCGTCGACCTCGGCCCCGCCGCCATCCGCGCCTACGCCGAACCAGGCGAGGGCATCACCACCCTTGCCGAGCGCACCTGCTGGGGCGCGAGCACCGACGGCGACAGCGCCTGCTACAAGGAGACGAGGGCGCGCACCGCGGACGTCGCCGCCACGGTCGTCAGCCGCGGCTGGGCCGACCTGGGCACCTGGGCCGATCCGCGCGTGGGCCGGCCGCTGACCCCCGGCCGCCCGTACACGATCACCGTGAAGCTGGCCCCGACCGACCACGTCGTCCCGGCAGGCCACCGACTCGCCCTGATCGTCGCGGGCACCGACAAGGACCTCCTCGACCCGCCGTCGACCCGGCCCGCCCTCACCCTCGACCTGGCCCGTACCCGGGCTGCCCTGCCACTGCTCGGCGGGCCCGCGGCGTTCGACCGCGCCGCGGGCGTGGGCGCCGTCCCGTTCCCCCGCGCGGGTGCCACGGCCGGTGACCTTCCGGCCACCGGGGCCGTTCAGCAGCGTGTCACCCCGTTCGGCACCTCCGCGTTCCCGCGCGTCGGCGCCCCGATCCCCGGTGAGGCCCGATGACCCGCACCCACCGCACCCGCCGGCGCGCGTTCACCGTCACGGCGGTCCTCGCCGCCCTCGGCCTGCCGCTCCTCGCCACCCCCACCCAGGCGGCCGGCACCGGCGGCGCGCCCTCCGCGGACCGGGCGCCGCGCACCGGCTTCGAGACGACCGACGGCGCACGCTGGACGACCGAGGCGGAGGAGACGGCCTTCCTCGCCGCCGTCGACCGGACCAGCCCCCGCCTCTCGGTCCGCCGGATCGGGACCACCGCGCAGGGCCGTCCGCTGCGACTCGCCGCCCTCGGCACCGGCGCCACCACCGTGCTGCTGATCTGCTCCCAGCACGGTGACGAACCCTCCGGCCGCGAGGCCTGCCTGAGCACCCTGCGCGATCTCGCGTACGCGCGGGACCCCGGGACCCGGCGCTTCCTGACCCGTACGACCGTCCTGGTCGTCCCCACCGCCAACCCCGACGGGCGCGAGGCGGACACCCGCGGCAACAGCGACGGCGTCGACATCAACCGCGACCACATCGCGCTCCGTACGGCCGAGGGGCGGGCGCTCGCCGCGCTCGTGCGGGACCGGCGGCCCGAGCTGATCTACGACCTCCACGAGTACGGCGCGACCCCGCCCTACTACGACAAGGAGCTGCTCGCCCTCTGGCCGCGCAACCTCAACACCGGCGCGGGCGTCCACGAGGAGTCCCGCACGCTCTCGGAGACGTACGTGCGCCCCGCCGCCGGCCGTGCCGGATACAGCAGCGGCATCTACGGCATCTGGACCGACCCCGTCACCGGCGAGCCGATCAGGCAGGTCGCGGGCGACGGCCAGGAGCGCATCCTGCGCAACACGGCGGGCGTCAAGCACGCGGTGGGCCTGCTCGTCGAGACCCGCGAGGACGCGCTGACCCCGGGCGAGCAGGACGATCCGGCCCGCAACCACCGCCGCCGCGTCGCCACCCAGCGGGCCGCGCTCCAGGGCGCGTTCGCCTACCTGGACGAACGGCGCGGCCGACTGGCGGCGGCCACCGCCCTGGCCCGCCGCGCCGGCTTCGCCGACCGTGGCCCGATCCTGCTCGGCGGTGCCGACAACGACCCCGCGGAACCCGCCGAGATCCTCCAGGACCCGCCCTGCGCCTACCGTCTGACGGAGGCTCAGTACGCCGAGGTGGGCGACGAACTGCGGCTGCACGGCGTCGCCGTCCGCGAGGAGCCGGGCGGCGCGGTGCTCGTACCGCTGCGTCAGTCGCTGCGCGCGCTGGTGCCGCTGCTCCTGGACCCGTCGGCGGCCTTTGCGCTGACTCACGGAGAGCGTGTGGAGAGATGTTGAGAACCTCGTGACCGCCGTCGCCCCGGTCGAGGGTCATGATCATTCCGGGTTATGGTTACCAACCGGTATTGACCATACCTGAACGGACCGTCACGGTCCGGAACTTGGAGTGAAAAGCATGACGAACACGACGCCGCTGCGCCGTGCCCTCTCGGCTCTCGCCGCCACGACGCTGCTGGCCGGGGGCCTGCTGCTCGGGCAGACCGCGACCGCCCCGACCGCGCAGGCCGCCGGCAAGACGGTCACCTGCCACGTCGAGGAGATGCGCAAGGACGCCGCCGACCTGCGGGCCAAGGCCGCCAAGCTGCAGCGCCTCGGCGCCAAGGCGGAGGCCCGCAAGGCCCGCGCCCAGGCCGACGCGCTGGAGCGCAGGGCCCAGGCGTGCATCGACTCGGACAACACCGCGCCGAAGCCCTTCCCGCGCTGAACGACACTCCGCTGACGCGGACCGGCCGCCGCGCGGAAAACCACCACGCACGGCGGCCGCCCCACGCCGGTCGGACGCCGCGCGGGGCCTCCGCCCACCCCCGCGCGGGCTCAGCCCCCACCCCTGCGCGGGCTCAGCCCCCACTCCGTGCGGGCCTGCGCCCCCACCTCCGTGCGGGCCTCCGCCTCACTCCGTGCGGGCCTGCGCCCCCACCTCCGTGCGGGCCTCCGCCTCACTCCGTGCGGGCCTGCGCCCCCACCTCCGTGCGGGCCTCCGCCTCACTC
>NZ_JBFAXU010000015.1:0-66500 GCF_040680975.1 Streptomyces sp. NPDC051921 | reverse complement strand
TCCGTGTGGGCAATCGTCCCGCAGGGCGGGACGGGTGGGCACACGGGACCGCGCTTCGGCGGCGCGTCCGCCCCTTGCACCTGCCCGCACCAGTACGGCGCCGCGCCCTCCTGCTCGACGTCAGAGCGGTAGGAGCCTGGGCGCGGCAAGGCGCGTCGTTCCGTTGTGCCCACCCGTTCCGCCCCAGCGGAACGACTGCCCACAACGGGGACGGCGGGAGTGAGGCGGAGGCCCGCACGGGGGTGGGCGGAGGCCCGCGCCGAGTGAGGCGGAGGCCCGCACGGGGGTGAGCGGAGGCCCGCGCGGAGTGAGGCCAGGGCCCGCATGGGGGTGGGTGGAGGCCCGCGCGGAGTGAGGCCAGGGCCCGCGCGGGGTGGGCGGCGGGGCGCGCGGTCGAATGCGCGGCCCGGACAGGCGGGGTTTCGTCTCAGCGCCCGGTCACCAGCTCCGCCACCTCGTCCGCGCACCCCCACGCCACCGTGACCCCTGCCCCGCCGTGCCCGTAGTTGTGGACCAGCAGCCCCCCGGCCGGCCCCGGCTCCGCTTCCAGGCGGACGCCGGCGTCGCGCACCGGGCGCAGGCCGACGCGGTGGCCGAGGACACGGGCCCGCGCGATCTCCGGGCGGACGCGGGCGCAGCGCGCCACGATCGCCGCCGCCGTCGCCGGGTCCGGGGCCGGGTCCTCGGCGTCCTCCTCGGCCGTGCCGCCCAGGATCAGCCGTCCGGGCTGCGGGAAGAAGTACGTCGTTTCGCTCGACGTCCCCGACGCCGCCGTGAACCACGTGTCCACGCCGGGGTTCTCCACCAGTACCAACTGCCCCCGCACCGCCCGCATCCCGCCGTCCGGCACCAGTTCCCGCGCTCCCAGGCCCGCGCAGTTCACCACCACGGCGGCCCCGGCCTCCGCGAGGTCCGTCACCGCGCGGCGCTCCAGCACTCCGCCCGCCGCTTCCAACCGGCCCCGCAACCACGCCAGATGAACCGGCATGTCGATCAGCGGGAGCCGCGCCGCCAGCCCCGAGCCGTACGGGCCCGGCACCTCGTCCGGTGGCAGTCGGCGCAGACCGTCGACCTCCTCCGCCCAGTCGCCCAGCCCCTCCCGCACCGTGTCCGCGTGCACCCCGGGCACCAGCCGTACGCCCGTCGCGACGGGATCCGCGGCGGCCAGTTCCTCGTACACCCGCAGCGAGGCCAGCGACCAGTCACCCACCCGAGCCGCCGGCTCGATCCGGTACGGCCACCACAGCGCTCCCGCGACCGCCGAGGTCGTCTGCGCCAGCGGGTCCCGCGACCGGACGCGGACCCGCAGGCCCCGCTCCGCGAGCCGGATCGCCGTCGTCAGGCCGACGACCCCCGCCCCTACCACG
Source organism: Streptomyces sp. NPDC051921 (assembly GCF_040680975.1). Taxonomy (NCBI): domain Bacteria; kingdom Bacillati; phylum Actinomycetota; class Actinomycetes; order Kitasatosporales; family Streptomycetaceae; genus Streptomyces; species Streptomyces sp. NPDC051921. The sequence goes on along the minus strand of NZ_JBFAXU010000015.1, from coordinate 65,133 downwards.
ATCGCCTCGCCGTCCATGCCCCTCCCCGGGTCCGTGCCCACGCCCGGACCGTACCCCCGCACCTCGGCCGCCGACACACGTAGGATTCATTTCCTGATGACTGCCACCCTCGTCGCCAAGAACCTCGCCGCCGGACACGGTGACCGCTCCCTGTTCGCCGGGCTCGACCTCGTCGTCGCCCCCGGGGACGTGATCGGCCTCGTCGGCGTCAACGGAGCCGGCAAATCCACGCTCCTGCGCCTGCTCGCCGGCCTCGACACCCCCGAGGACGGGGAGCTGCGGCTGTCCCCTCCCTCCGCCACCGCCGGGCACCTCCCGCAGGAGCCGGAGCGGCGCGCGGGGGAGACCGTGCGGGAGTTCCTGGCCCGCCGGACCGGCGTCGCCGCCGCCCAGGCCGCCATGGACGAGGCCACCCAGGGGCTCGTCGACGGCGCGCCCGGCGCCGACGACGCGTACGCCGTCAGCCTGGAGCGCTGGCTCGACCTCGGCGGCGCGGACCTCGACGAGCGCGCCGAGGAGGTCGCCGACTCCCTCGGCCTCACCGTGGGCCTCGACCAGCCGATGACCGGCCTCTCCGGTGGCCAGGCCGCCCGCGCCGGTCTCGCCTCCCTGCTCCTGTCCCGCTACGACGTCTTCCTGCTCGACGAGCCGACGAACGACCTCGACCTCGACGGTCTCGAACGGCTGGAGGCCTTCGTCATGGGGCTGCGCGCCGGCACGGTCGTCATCAGCCACGACCGCGAGTTCCTCACCCGCACGGTCACCAAGGTCCTCGAACTCGACCTCGCCCAGCAGCAGATCACCCTCTACGGCGGCGGCTACGAGGCCTACCTGGAGGAGCGGGCCACCGCGCGCCGGCACGCCCGCGAGGACTACGAGGAGTACGCCGACAAGAAGGCCGCCCTCGAATCGCGCTCCCTCATGCAGCGCAACTGGATGGACAAGGGCGTCCGCAACGCGCGGCGCAAGGCCACCGACAACGACAAGATCGGACGCAAGCTGCGCGGCGAGGCCAGTGAGAAGCAGGCCGCCAAGGCCCGGCAGACCCAGCGCATGATCGAGCGTCTGGACGTCGTCGAGGAGCCCCGCAAGGAGTGGGAGCTGCGCATGGAGATCGCGGCCGCGCCGCGCTCCGGCGCGGTCGTCGCCACCCTGCGGGAGGCCGAGGTCCGCCGCGGCGACTTCTCCTTCGGGCCCGTCACCCTCCAGATCGACTGGGCCGACCGCGTCGCCATCACCGGCGCCAACGGGGCCGGCAAGTCCACCCTGCTCGCCGCCCTCCTCGGCCGCCTCCCGCTGGACGCGGGCGACGCGGCCCTCGGTCCCGGCGTCGTCGTCGGCGAGGTCGACCAGGCCCGCAAGCTCTTCCACGGCACGGAGACGCTCCTGGAGGCGTTCTGCGCCGCCGTCCCCGACACCGAGCCGGCCGACGTCCGCACCCTGCTCGCCAAGTTCGGCCTCAAGGCCGACCACGTGCTGCGGCCCGCGACCACGCTCTCGCCCGGCGAGCGCACCCGCGCCGCGCTCGCCCTGCTCCAGGGCCGAGGGGTGAACCTGCTCGTCCTCGACGAGCCGACCAACCACCTCGACCTGCCGGCCATCGAGCAGCTCGAATCCGCGCTCGACTCGTACGACGGCACCCTGCTCCTCGTCACGCACGACCGCCGGATGCTCGACGCCGTCCACGTCACGCGCCGCCTGGAGGTCGCGGACGGCAAGGTGACCGAGCTGTGAGCCGGGCGGACGAGGCGACCGCCGCGTCCCCCGGCCGGCCCACCCCCTCGGCATCGGCCCTGGCCTTCGGCTGGGGCCCCGTCGAGGCGCGCGCCCTCGCGCCCGCGGCCGCCTGCCTGGTGGTCGTGGACGTGCTGTCCTTCACCACCTCCGTCGGCGTCGCCGTCGAGCGGGGCACGGCCGTCCTCCCGTACCGTCGGCGGGACGCGACCGCCGTGGCGTACGCGCGCGAGCAGGACGCCGTGCTCGCCGTCGGCAGGAGCCGGGCCGACGGCACGCACCCGTGGTCGCTCTCCCCGGCCGCGCTGCGCGCGGCGCCCGCGCCCGGCAGCGGCCGGCTCGTCCTGCCGTCCCCGAACGGCTCCACGATCTCGGTGGAGGCCGCTGCCGGACGGGCGACCGTCGTCGCCGCGTCCCTCCGCAACCGCACCGCCGTCGCCGACTGGCTCGTCGAGCGCGGTTACGGCACCGCCGACCGCCCCGTCGCCGTCATCGCGTCCGGCGAGCAGTGGCCGGACGGCTCCCTGCGCCCCGCCCTGGAGGACCTCCTCGGCGCCGGCGCGGTGCTCGACGCGCTGCGCACCGCCGGGCGGCCCCTGACTCCCGAGGCGACCGCGGCGGCCACGCTGTGGGCGGCCACGGAAGACCCGGTCGCCGCCTTGCACGGCTGCGACTCGGGCCGTGAACTGTACGAGTACGGCTATCCGCAGGACGTGGAGGTGGCCGCCGAGATCGACGCGTCGACCACCGTGCCCGTCCTCGTGGACGGCGCATTCCAGGAGGCACCATGACCGACGACCGCGTGACCCGGCTCATCGAGATGCTGGACGATTTCGACGCCGACCTCGACGAGACGATCGCCCTCGCCGACGAGATCGCGGCATCGGGCGACCAGGGCCTGCTCCCGCGGCTCGAGGCCGAACTGGAGCGCGCGGTGGCCGACCGCAACGCCTACGCGCGCGAGCTCCTCGGTGGCGTCATCGCGGCACTCGGGGGCACGGACCGGCTCCCGCTGCTCGTCCGCGCCTCCGCGGTCGACCTCGGCGACGACCAGGACGGCCTGGCCGCAGAGATCGTCGACCTGGTCCATGCCGACCCGAAGGCCGCCCAGCGGCTGCTCCAGCCCATGACGGAGGACGACGACCTGTCGGTCGCGAACCGCGCGGACTGGGCCCTCCGCTTCGTGCCGTAGACGGCGCCCCGGGGCCCGAGGCGGGCTCGGCACGCCGGCTCCCGCACCGAGTGCTCGGGTGCGCCGAGTGCCCTGGTGAGCCGGTTGCGCTGTTCGGACCGGTTGCGCTGTTCCGGACCGGTCGCGTCGTTCGGACCGGTTGCGCCGCTCGGATCCGGGCTGCGCCGCTCGGACCCGCCCGCGCCGCTCGGACCCGCCCGCGCCGCGGCGGACCGGCAGCGGGGCGGACCGGCAGCGCGGCAGCGCGGCAGACCGGCTGACCGGCTGCGCCGCGTGGGCCGGGCGAACCGGTGAAGGCCCGGCCTTCCGGCCGGGCCTTCGGTGGGTCAGCGGCCTCGGCGCTTGCCGTTCCCGCCGCCCTCGTTCAGGAGGCCCGCCTTGCGCAGGGCGTCGGCCATCGCGCTGTTCGCGGGGGCCGGGGCCGCGGACTGGCGGTCGCGGTTGCGGTCCCCGCCCCCGCCGCCACCACGGCGCTGCTGCGGCGGGCGCCCGCCCCGGTCGGCGCGGTCGCCCCGGTCCCGCCGGGGGGCCGTCTGCTCCGCGGCCGTCGCCTCGTCGTCCAGGCGGAGGGTGAGGGAGATCCGCTTGCGCGGGATGTCGACGTCCAGGACCTTCACCTTCACGACGTCGCCCGGCTTCACGACGTCCCGGGGGTCCTTGACGAAGTTCTTCGACATGGCGGAGACGTGGACGAGGCCGTCCTGGTGGACGCCGACGTCGACGAAGGCGCCGAAGGCGGCGACGTTGGTCACCACGCCCTCCAGGACCATCCCCGACACCAGGTCGGAGATCTTCTCGACGCCCTCCTTGAAGGTGGCCGTCTTGAAGGCGGGTCGCGGGTCGCGGCCCGGCTTCTCCAGCTCCTTCAGGATGTCGGTGACCGTCGGCAGACCGAAGGTCTCGTCGACGAAGTCGTCGGCCCGCAGCGAGCGCAGCACGCCGGTGTTGCCGATCAGCGCGCCGACCTCGCCGCCCGCCGTCTTCACCATCCGGCGGACCACCGGGTACGCCTCCGGGTGCACCGCCGACGCGTCCAGCGGGTCGTCGCCGCCGCGGATGCGCAGGAAGCCCGCGCACTGCTCGTACGCCTTGGGGCCGAGCCGCGCCACGTCCTTCAGCGACTTCCGGGACCGGAAGGGGCCGTTGGCGTCGCGGTGGGCGACGATGTTCTCGGCGAGGCCCGCGCCGATGCCCGAGACGCGCGAAAGGAGCGGCGCGGAGGCGGTGTTGACGTCGACGCCGACGCCGTTCACGCAGTCCTCGACGACCGCGTCGAGGGAGCGGGAGAGCTTCACCTCGGAGAGGTCGTGCTGGTACTGGCCGACGCCGATGGACTTCGGGTCGATCTTCACCAGCTCGGCGAGCGGGTCCTGCAGCCGCCGGGCGATGGACACCGCGCCGCGCAACGAGACGTCCAGGCCGGGGAGTTCCTGCGAGGCGAACGCGGAGGCGGAGTAGACCGAGGCGCCGGCCTCGGACACCATCACCTTCGTCAGCTTCAACTCCGGGTGCTTGTCGATGAGTTCGGCGGCGAGCTTGTCGGTCTCGCGGGACGCGGTGCCGTTGCCGATGGCGACGAGCTCGACGCCGTGCTCCTTGGCGAGCCGGGCCAGCTTGGCGAGGGACTCGTCCCACCTGTTCGCCGGGACGTGCGGGTAGATCGTGTCGGTGGCCACGACCTTGCCGGTCGCGTCCACCACGGCGACCTTCACGCCGGTACGGAAGCCGGGGTCGAGGCCCAGCGTCGCGCGCGTCCCCGCGGGCGCGGCGAGCAGCAGGTCGCGCAGGTTCGCCGCGAAGACCCGGACCGCCTCGTCCTCGGCGGCCGTCCGCAGCCGCAGTCGCAGGTCGATCCCCAGGTGCACCAGGATCCGGGTGCGCCAGGCCCAGCGGACCGTGTCCAGGAGCCACTTGTCGCCGGGGCGGCCGCGGTCGGCCACGCCGAAGCGGGAGGCGACGATCGGCTCGTACGAAGAGGTCGCCGCGGTCGCCGTCGGGCCGTCGGCCGGCTCCTCGGGCTCCAGGTCGAGGGTGAGGACGTCCTCCTTCTCGCCGCGCAGCATGGCGAGGATCCGGTGCGAGGGCAGCGCGGTGAAAGGCTCGGCGAAGTCGAAGTAGTCGGCGAACTTCGCGCCCGCCTCCTCCTTGCCCTCCCGGACCTTCGCCGCGAGCCGGCCCCGGCCCCACATGCGCTCGCGCAGCTCGCCGATCAGATCGGCGTCCTCCGAGAACTTCTCGGTGAGGATGGCCCGCGCGCCCTCCAGGGCCGCCGCCGGGTCCGCGACGCCCTTGTCGGCGTCCACGAACGCGGCCGCGGCGGCCAGCGGGTCCACCGACGGGTCGCCGAGCAGTCCTTCGGCCAGCGGCTCCAGGCCCGCCTCGCGGGCGATCTGCGCCTTGGTCCGCCGCTTCGGCTTGAACGGCAGGTAGATGTCCTCCAGGCGGGCCTTGGTGTCGGCGGCCCGGATCTGCGCCTCCAGCTCGGGCGTCAGCTTGCCCTGCTCCCGTACGGAGTCGAGGACCGCGGTCCGCCGGTCCTCCAGCTCGCGCAGGTACCGCAGCCGCTCCTCCAGGGTGCGCAGCTGCGCGTCGTCGAGCATCTCCGTCGCTTCCTTGCGGTAGCGCGCGATGAACGGCACGGTCGAACCGCCGTCGAGCAGTTCGACGGCCGCCTTCACCTGTCGCTCGCGTACGCCGAGCTCCTCGGCGATCCTTGCTTCGATGGACGTCGTCACGATGTCCCGACCCGCCTTCTCGTGCCTCAAGCTTGCGGAAGCATTCTGCCGGGTCGGTCACCCGTACGCGGCAACCGACCCGCCCCGGGGGCCGACGGCCCCCGGTATCCGGCCACGCCCTGCCGGCCGAGCCCGGCAGGCTACGCCTTGCCGGTGAGGTCGCCCGGGAACGCGCCCGCGCCGACGGCCGCCACCAGGAAGCCCTTGGCCAGCTCGGTGAGCCGGGCCACGCCGTCCGCGCCGAGGTGCTCGTACGGTGCCGCGTCCAGGCGGTCGGTCTCGTCCTCCAGTGCCTCGCGCAGCGCGCCGCCGGCCGCGGTGAGCTCGCCCTCGGCGTCGAGCAGCCCGCGCCCGCGCAGCCGCTCCTGGGCCGCGTCCCAGTCGGCGCGGCCCCAGCCGCGGGTGCCGAGCACCCAGCGCGGGGCCATGCCCTTGCCGGTGGCGGTGTGGCTGGCGAGCGCCTCCACCGGGTCGAGCCCGGCGCTCACCAGGGCCACCAGGTGCCCGTCGCCGCGGTGCTCGCGCAGCAGCGTGGCGGCGTGCCACAGGCGCAGGTGCGGGGCGTCCGGGACCGGCAGGTCGGCGTTGCCGGCGTACAGCGGGCGGGCGTGCCGGGTGCAGGCCTCGGCGGCGCGCAGCGCGAGCTCGGCGGCCTCGGCCATCTCGGGGGAGGCGACCGCGTCGTCCCCGAGCAGTCGGCGCAGCGTGGCGTCCACGGCCCGCAGCCGGGCGTCGAGGACGTCGGCGGGGGAGGCGGCCGACCAGACGGCGGGCAGGTGCCGGGCGAGGAAGGCGTGGTTGTAGTTGTAGAAGGTCGCGGCGACCGTGCCGGCGCCCACCGCGCCGAGCGGGGCGCTGCGTGCCGCCAGGCGCATCGCGCTCGGGTCCTCGATGCCGAGCTCCTTGAACCGGGCGTCGAGGTCCGGGGAGAAGAACAGCGTCGCGTGCAGCAGGTTCACCGGGTGGGCGCAGCGGCGGCCCGCGCGGGGCGGCAGGTTCGTCATGGAGCCGCACCTTACCTACTGGCCGGTACGGCGGGAATCCCCGGGTGGGCGGACCGATCCCGGCGCCTCGGCCGGACCCGGCCGACCGGGGACCCGGGCGGCGGGGCGGGCGCCCTTGGCCGCGATGGCAGAAAAGGTGGGGAGCTCGTCATTGCGGCCGTGCGCGGCCCCGCGAAGGATGGGGGCATGACGCAGCGACCCGTCCTCGTCGTCCTCTTCGACGGCGTGCAGAGCCTCGATGTGACCGGCCCCGTGGAGGTGTTCGCCGGTGCTGCCCGCGCCGCCGGGCGGCCGGGCGCCTACCCGATCCGTACGGCCTCGCTGGACGGCGGCCCGGTCCGCACCCACAGCGGACTGCGCCTGCTGCCGGACACGGCGCTCGCGGACGCGGTCGCCGACGGCCCCCCGCACACCCTGCTCGTGCCGGGCGGCGAGGGCACCCGCGCCCCCGACCCGGCGCTGGTCGCGTGGCTGCGCGGGCACGCCCCGGACGCGGAGCGGCTGGTCTCGGTCTGCACCGGCGCGCTGCTGCTCGCCGAGGCCGGGCTGCTCGCCGGGCACCGGGTGACGACCCATTGGATCGCCTGCGACCACCTGGCCCGCCGCCACCCCGAGGTGGAGGTGGACCCGCAGCCGATCTTCGTCCGGGACGGCCGGCTCGCCACCTCCGCCGGGGTGACCGCGGGCATCGACCTCGCGCTCGCCCTGGTCGAGGAGGACCTGGGCCGGGACGCCGCCCTCACGGTCGCCCGCCATCTGGTCGTCTTCCTGCGAAGGCCGGGCAACCAGGCGCAGTTCAGCGCCCAGTTGGCGGCGCAGACCGCCCGCCGGGAACCGCTGCGGGACCTGCAGCACTGGATCGCCGAGCATCCGGAGGACGATCTGTCGGTGGAGGCGCTCGCCGCCCGCGCCCGGCTCTCGCCCCGGCACTTCGCGCGCGCCTTCCAGGCCGAGACCGGCACGACCCCGGGCCGCTACGTGGACCGTGTCCGGCTCGAACACGCCCGTCGGCTCCTGGAGGAGTCCGTCCAGGGCGTTCAGGAGGTCGCCCGCGCCGCGGGGTACGGCACGCCCGAGGCGATGCGCCGCGCCTTCGTGAAGACGCTCGGCACGGCCCCGGCGGACTACCGGCGCCGCTTCCACGCCCCGGTCGACTGACGCACCCCCGCGAACCGGCCTTCCACCGCCCCCGCGAACCCGAAGCCCCCCGCGAACCGGCCTTCCACCGCCCCCGCGAACCCGAAGCCCCCCGCGAACCGGCCTTCCACCGCCCCCGCGAACCGGGAGCCCCCCGCGAACCGGGAGCCCCCGCCCATCGGGAGCACCCTCGTCGACCGCGCCCAGGCCCATCGGGAGCCCCCCGCGACCGGGAGCACCCCCGTCGACCGCACCTGCGCCCACCGGGAGCACCCCCGCCCCCGCGGGAGCACCTTCAGGAGCACCTGGTCGACCGGCGACCCCCCGTCGACCGACGGACCTCACGCCACTCCGCATCCTCCCGTCGACATCCCGTCGGCGGCCCCATCGAACAGAGGACCATCATGCAGATCGCCGTCCTGCTCTACGACCGCTTCACCTCGCTCGACGCCGTCGGCCCCTACGAGCTCCTCGCGCGCCTCCCCGGCGCCGAGACCGTGTTCGTCGCCAAGGAGCCGGGCCCGGTCCGCAACGACCAGGGCAGCCTCGCGCTGGTCGCCGACAAGGCCCTCGGGGACGTGCCCCGGCCCGACATCGTCCTGGTCCCGGGCGGCCCGGGCTCGCGGGCGGCCATGCACGACCCGGAGATCCTCGCCTGGCTGCGTACGGCCGATGCCACCAGCACCTGGACCACCTCGGTGTGCACCGGCTCCCTGGTGCTCGCCGGGGCGGGACTGCTCGCCGGGCGCCGGGCCACCTGCCACTGGCTCGCCCTGGACGAACTGGCGCAGCTGGCGGTCGAGTCCACCGGCGAGCGGGTGGTCTTCGACGGCAAGTACGTGACGGCCGCCGGTGTCTCCTCCGGCATCGACATGGCGCTGCACCTGCTCGGCCGGATCGCCGGCGACGAGACCGCCCAGACGGTCCAGCTGCTCACGGAGTACGACCCGCAGCCGCCGTACGACGCCGGCTCCCCGGCCAAGGCTCCCGCCGCGATCGTCGCCCACTGGCGCGGCCGGGCCGAGAAGGTCCTGGTCCAGGAGTAGCGGGAGCGGGCGTCAGAGCCCGTACGTGAAGCGGGGCGGGCGGCGCTCCAGGAAGGCGGCGACCCCCTCCGCGGTGTCGCCGCTGCCGCGCGCCTGCTCCGCCCAGTGCGCGTCCCGGTCGGTCAGGCCGTCGGCGAACTCCTTCGCGGCGGCCTGGGTGAGCAGCGAGCGGGAGACGAGGGTGCGGGTGAACTCGGCGACCCGCTCGCCCAGTTCGCCCACGGGGAGCACCTCGTCGACGAGCCCGGTGCGCAGCGCCCGGTCGGTGTCGATCAACTCGCCCGAGAACAGCAGGTGCTTGGCGGCCGAGGGACCCACGAGGGAGGTGAGGCGGCGGGTGGACGAGGCAGGGTAGACGATGCCGAGCTTCGCCGGGGTCACGCCGAACCGGGTGCCCTCCTCCGCGAAGCGGAGGTCGCAGGCGGCGGCGAGTTGGCTGCCGCCGCCGACGCAGAAGCCGCGGATCGCGGCCAGGGTCGGCTTGGGGAAGGCGGCCAGCGCCTCCTCGGCCCGGACCGCGAGCGTCTGCTGCTCGTCGCCCGGCTCGCGCAGGGTCGAGATGTCGGCCCCGGCGCAGAAGGTCTCGCCCGCGCCGGTCAGCACCAGGGCGCGCACCGTCGGGTCGGCGGTGAGCGGGGCGAGCAGCCCGGGCAGGGCCCGCCACATGCCGGCGGTCATGGCATTGCGCTTGGCGGGGTTCGCGATGACGAGGGTGGCGACCCCGTCCGCGACGCTGACGGACAGCTGCGGCTCCATGCGCCGGATGCTATCCGGGCACCCCTTCCGTACGATCACGGAGGGTGCGGGGAGCGGGCGTCTGTGTTCATGGTCACGGGAGGATCAGGACCGGTCGAACAACTGACGTTGGCATACTCACCCGATCAGAAGTCGGTCGATAAGTGTCGACTTCTGGTCAGTATCCCGAGACGCACCAAGGTATTCCCAAGACTCGACCTGTGGCGACAATCGAGCACGAGGGTGGGAGCCGGACTATGGAGAGCCGCGGGAGCGTCCCCGCCCGGCCCCCGTCCTACGAAGGGGTCTGGCGCTTCACCGCTCCCGCGGTGGACGTGTCCGTGCCGCAGGCCCGGCACGCCGTTCGCGACCTGCTGATCCGGCAGCGCGTCCCGGTCCACGACGACACCGTCCAGGGCCTGCTTCTCATCGTCTCCGAACTGGTCACCAACGCGGTCAAGCACGCCGCGCTGCTCTCCCCGGAGATAGCGGTGGAGGTGGCGATCGGGACGGAGTGGATCCGTGTGTCCGTCGAGGACAACCATCCCTATCGCCCGAAGGCGCTGGAGGCCGACTGGGGCCAGACCGGCGGCCGCGGCCTCCTGCTGGTCCGGGAGATCGCCCTGGAGTCCGGCGGCGCCTGCGACGTCGAGCACACCGCGAGCGGCGGCAAGATCATCTGGGCGGCGCTGCCCATGAACCCGTTCGTACCGGGTCAGGCGCCGACCGGACCGGTGGTGCCGAGCGCGGTGCCGGGGCCGATGCCCGGCACCGCGCCGGAAGGCGCCGGGATCACCAGCCCCCGGACGGACCCGTCAGCTCCTTGACGGCCGGACGCGCCGCGTCGAGCACCGTCATGAACCAGGCGGAGAACGGCGCGGCCGCGTGGCGCTCGGCGAGCTCCGCGGCGGTCACGAAGGCGGTCTCCTCGACCTCCTCGGGGTCCGGCTTCGGTGCCGCCTGCACCAGGCCGACGAACAGGTGGTTGAACTCCTGCTCCACCAGGCCCGAGGCCGGGTCCGGGTGGTTGTAGCGGACGGTCCCCGCCTCGGCGAGCAGCGAGGGCGAGACGCCCAGCTCCTCGAAGGTGCGCCGGGCGGCCGCCGCGAAGGGCGCCTCGCCCGGGTAGGGGTGGCCGCAGCAGGTGTTCGACCAGACGCCGGGGGAGTGGTACTTGCCGAGCGCCCGCCGCTGGAGCAGCAGCCGGCCCGCCTCGTCGAAGAGGAACACCGAGAAGGCGCGGTGCAGCTGTCCCGGCGCCTGGTGCGCCGCGAGCTTCTCCGCCGTACCGATCGTGACGCCGTTCTCGTCGACCAGTTCGAGCATGATCGGCGCCTCGTCCTCGACCGGCCGCACGCCGTTCGACGAGCTCTGGGCCACGGTGGCTGATGTGGTCGGCATACCCATCCTTCGCTTCGGTCCTCGCCCTGAGGGGCCACCTCAGTCTGCCGTACAAAAGCGGCTTGTCCGTACTTCGGCGGCCGGACATGGCCGCTCCCACCGCCCCGGAGTACACCCGGGGCGGTGGGAGCGGGCCTCGCGTCAGACCCCGAATGCCGCCGGATACGAGATCGTGCCCCTGGTCACGGACCCGGAACCGTCCAGGTCGAGCGCCATCATGGCTTCGTCCGGAACCTCGAAGGCTGGCTTGATCCCATACGCGGACGCCCGTACGAATCCGAACCGCGGGTAGTAGTCCGGATGGCCGAGCACCAGCACGAGCCGCTCCCCGCGCAGCCGCGCCGCGTCGAGCACCGCCCGTACGACGGCCTGCCCGGCGCCGGTCCGCTGGTGGGCGGGAGCCACCGCGACCGGCGCGAGCGCCGCCGCCGGGACCCCGTCCACGTGGCAGCGGGTGATCAGCGCGTACGCGGCGACCGTGCCGTCCGGCGCCTCCGCCACGTAGGAGAGACCCGGCAGCCAGGCCTCCTGGTCGGCCCGCAGGGCGTCGACCAGGCCCGCCTCCTCGGGGGTCGGGAAGGCGGTCGCGTTGATCTCCCGTACGACGGGGACGTCCGCGGCGGTCTCCTCGCGGGTGCGCCAGCGCGGGTCGGCCGGCCGCAGGACGAAGCCGGCGTAGCCGTAGTCGCCGCCGTGCGCCCGGCGCAGCGCGATCTCGGTGCGGGCCCCGGCGACCGCCTCGGCCATGCCGGGCACCGAGGTGTCGGCCGCCTCGGCCCGCTCGCCGAGCGGGCCGTAGTACTCGTCCCAGTCACCCTCAGGCTGGAGGACGGTGCCGAGGACGTGGTAGCCGGCCGCGACGGCCGCCGCCGCGTTCTCGGTGACGGAACGGAGCCGGTAGTGGTCCTCCCAGAAGGCCCGTGCCTCGGCGGAGGGCCGCTCGGTGGTCCACACGCACTCGGTGAGGACGAGGGTTCCGCCGGGTGCGAGCAGCCGGCGCCACTCGGCGAGCGCCCGGTCGAAGCCGATCGCGAACACCGAGCTCTCCGCCCAGATCAGGTCGAAGGAGGCGTCGGGCAGCCCCGGCGCGCCCATGTCGGCGCGCAGGGTGCGGACACGGTCGTCGAGCCCGCGGGCGGCCGCCGCCTCCCGCAGCTCGGCCAGGAACGGCTCGTGCAGGTCGACGGCGGTCACCTCGGCGCCGGCCTCGGCGGCGAGCAGCAGCGCGGAGCGGCCGGGGCCGCAGCCGAGGTCGAGCACGCGCGGACGCGCGGGAAGCGGGCCCGCGAGCGCGAGCAGCCGACGGGTCGTGGTGTCGGAACCAGGGCCCTGCCGCGGCAGGCCGTGGTGGAGGGAGAAGAAGGCGTCGTGAAGTGCCTGGGTGTTGTCGGACAACGTGGGAAACCCTTGGGTGTGAGGGGTCCCGGCCGACGACGGACGTGCGAAGCGTCAGGTCAGCCGGAGACCCGGAAGCTGAGGGACGACCGGGCGCTGCCGCTGCGGGCAGCCTCCATCGCGACGGTCATCAACCTCAGCTCCTCTCCACACGCACGTTCTCGGGTCACCAGGCTAGCAACTCCTTCAGAGGCAGAGCTTCGCCTCGTGCGCGGCGTGCCCGGCCGGCTCCAGCTGGAAGGTGCAGTGCTCCACGTCGAAGTGCGAGCCCAGGCATCCTTGGAGGTCGTGCAGCAGCTTCTCGTGACCGACGGCGTCCAGCACGTCCTGCGCGACGACGACGTGCGCCGAGAGCACCGGCATGCCCGAGGTGATCGTCCAGGCGTGCAGGTCGTGCACGTCCTCGACGCCCGGCAGCGCGAGGATGTGCGCCCGCACCTCCGCCATGTCGACGCCCTTGGGCGCGGACTCCAGGAGCACGTCCAGGGTCTCCCGCAGCAGCTTCACCGTGCGCGGCACGATCATCAGGCCGATCAGGATCGAGGCGATCGGGTCGGCGTACTGCCAGCCCGTGAGCAGGATGATTCCGGCGGAGACGATCACCGTCACCGAGCCGAGCGCGTCGGCGAGCACCTCCAGGTAGGCGCCGCGCACGTTCAGGCTCTCCTTCTGGCCGCGCATCAGCAGCGACAGGGAGACGATGTTGGCGACCAGACCGATCAGGGCGAAGGCGATGGCCAGTCCGCCGCGGGTCTCGGCCGGTTCGAGGAAGCGCTGGACGGCCTCGTAGAGCACGTAGCCGCCGACGCCGAGCAGCAGCAGACAGTTGGCGAGCGCGGCCAGGATCTCGGCCCGCGCGAAGCCGAAGGTGCGGTTGCCGGCCGCCGGCCGGTTGGCGAAGTGGATGGCGAGCAGTGCCATCCCGAGGCCGAGGGCGTCGGTCGCCATGTGCGCCGCGTCGGCGATCAGGGCGAGCGAGTCGGAGAGGACGCCGCCCACGATCTCCACCACCATCACGGAGAGCGTGATGCCGAGTGCGATCCGCAAGCGGTTCCGGTACGCCAGGGCAGCGGTGCCGGTCGGCGGAGGGCCGCCGTGGCTGTGCCCGTGGTCGTGTCCAGCCCCCATGACAAGGCCTCCCGGTCGTGTCGACAGCGTTCTCGATGGTGTCCCCGATTCGCCAGTGAACTACGGGTGGGGGGTATGTGCAACACGGCACTGAACACCGTTGTCATATGCTCTGACCTGCGCATATGTGGACCGGCACATGCGGACCCACAACCCTGGACCCGAGCCCCGCCCCTGGCGGTTTGTGAGCCGGGCCGCCGATCGCCCATGATGATCTCCGCAGCGCGTGGCGCACCCGCGCGGACGCGAGGCTGCCCGGGGGAGGCCGTCCCGCGAAACCTCGGTGAACTCGCGCTTCCGTCATCCGATAGCCTCAGCCGACGTGCCGCCGCCCGGTGCCGGGCCGCATCACCGCGCCCGGGGCCGTGCCGTGGGCCCCACCGGCCCGTCCGTCAGCTCCAAGGAGTGAGTTCGCCCTGTCGACCGCCATCCTCACCGGCCCGCCGGTACCCGGATCGTCGCTCGACGTCGATCTGCGGTCCCTCGGCTTCGACGTCGAGGTCGCCTCCGGCCCCCACGAGACGGGCACCCTGCTCGCCCGCGTGCCGGCCGGGCAGCGCGTCGCCGTCGTGGACCCGCGCTTCGTCGGCCACCTCCACGCCCTGCGGCTGGCCCTCACCGACCCGCGCTTCCCGGCCGCCGCCGCGCCCGGCGCGCTCACCGCGCAGCCCGAGGCCCGCCCGGCGCTGGCCCGCGCGCTCGACACGGCCGCCGCCGCGCCCGGCGGCGCCGGCGCCCCGCACGCGGTGGTCGACAACCTCCCGGACTCCCTCGCCGAGGCGCTCGACGCCGAGGGCGTCGCCGTCCACCGGCCGCAGCTCGGCACCCTCGTGGCCGCCGTGCCCGCCGACCCCGAGGCACGCCACGAGGCGCGCGCCGCCGTCGAGGCGGTCGACGAGGAGGCCGTACGGCTCCGCTCGGCGGTCAAGGCGCACGACGGCTTCTTCACCACGTTCTTCATCAGCCCGTACTCGCGATACATCGCCCGCTGGTGCGCGCGCCGCGGCCTGACCCCGAACCAGGTCACCACCGCCTCGCTGCTCACCGCGCTGGTCGCGGCCGGCTGCGCCGCCACCGGCGACCGCGCCGGTTACGTGGCCGCCGGTGTCCTGCTCCTCCTCTCCTTCGTCCTCGACTGCACCGACGGGCAGCTCGCCCGCTACTCCCTGCAGTACTCGACGATGGGGGCCTGGCTCGACGCCACCTTCGACCGCGCCAAGGAGTACTCCTTCTACGCCGGTCTCGCCCTCGGCGCCGCCCGCGACGGCGACGACGTCTGGGCCCTCGCGCTCGGCGCGATGGTGATCATGACGTGCCGGCACGTCGTGGACTTCTCCTTCAACGAGGCGAACCTCGGCGAGGCCGAGGGGGCGGGCGCGACGGCGAAGACCAGCCTGGCCCTCTCCAACCGGCTGGACAGCGTCGGCTGGACCGTCTGGGCCCGGCGCATGATCATCCTGCCGATCGGCGAGCGCTGGGCGATGATCGCCGTCCTCACCGCGACCACCACCCCCCGGATCGTCTTCTGGGCGCTGATCGTCGGCTGCGCCTTCGGCGCCTGCTACACCAGCGCCGGCCGCGTCCTGCGCTCGGTCACCCGCAAGGGGACCCGTACCGACAGGGCCGCCCGGGCGCTCGCCGACCTCACCGACTCCGGCCCGCTCGCCGAGCTCCAGGCGCGTCTGCTGCGCGGCCGGACCGGGGCCGTCGCCCCCGTCTTCGTGGCGGCCCTCGGCGCCGCCGCGATGATCGCCGGCGCGGTGACCCTGCCGTTCGGAGACGTACGTCTCATCCCGGTCGCCGTGATCTACGTGATGACCGCGGGCCTCGCCGTGGCACGCCCCCTCAAGGGCGCCCTCGACTGGCTCGTCCCGCCCTTCTTCCGCGCCGCCGAGTACGTCACCGTGCTCGCGCTCGCCGCCAAGGCCGACTCCGCCCACGCCCTGCCCGCCGCATTCGGGCTGGTCGCGGCGGTCGCCTACCATCACTACGACACGGTGTACCGCATTCGCGGCGGCACCGGCGCGCCGCCCGCCTGGCTGGTGCGCACCATCGGCGGCCACGAGGGACGCACGCTCGTGGTGACCGTACTCGCCGCCCTGCTGGCGAACCGCGGCAACGACTTCACCTCGGCCCTCACGGCCCTCGCGGTCGCCGTGGGCCTCGTGGTGCTCGTGGAGTCCATCCGCTTCTGGGTGTCCTCCGGAGCACCCGCCGTACACGACGAAGGAGAGACAGCATGATCGGCCTCGTACTGGCAGCCGGTGCCGGACGGCGTCTGCGCCCCTACACCGACACCCTTCCGAAGGCCCTCGTGCCCGTGGACCCCGCGGGGGACGGCTCGCTGACCGTCCTCGACCTCACGCTGAAGAACTTCGCCGAGGTCGGCCTCACCGAGGCCGCGATCGTCGTCGGCTACCGCAAGGAGGCCGTGTACGCGCGCAAGGAGGCCCTGGAGGCGAAGTACGGCCTCGAGCTGACCCTCATCGACAACGACAAGGCCGAGGAGTGGAACAACGCCTACTCCCTGTGGTGCGCGCGTGAGGTCCTGAAGAAGGGCGTCATCCTCGCCAACGGCGACACCGTCCACCCGGTCTCCGTCGAGAAGACCCTGCTCGCCGCCCGCGGCAACGGCCAGAAGATCATCCTCGCCCTCGACACGGTGAAGAGCCTCGCCGACGAGGAGATGAAGGTCGTCACCGCCGACGGCAAGGGCGTCCAGAAGATCACCAAGCTGATGGACCCGGCCGACGCCACCGGCGAGTACATCGGTGTCACCCTCATCGAGGCCGAGGCCGCCGAGGAGCTCGCCGACGCCCTGAAGACCACCTTCGAGCGCGACCCGGACCTCTACTACGAGGACGGCTACCAGGAGCTGGTCAACCGCGGCTTCACCGTCGACGTGACCCCCATCGGCGACGTCAAGTGGGTCGAGATCGACAACCACGACGACCTGGCGAAGGGCCGTGACATCGCGTGCCAGTACTGACCCGGCTGATCCCGTCGCCGGTCGTCGTCGACATCCGCGGAGGAGCGCTGGACGACCTGTCCGCGCTCCTCGCGGACCAGCGGATCTCCAGCAACGGACGGATCGCCGTCGCCATCAGCGGCGGCTCCGGCCTGAAGCTGCGTGACCGCTTCGCCCCCGAGCTCCCGGACGCCGACTGGTACCCGGTCGTGGGCGGCACGATCGACGAGGCCGTCAAGCTCGCCGACGCCATGCGCGGCAAGCGCTACGACGCGGTCGTCGCGCTCGGCGGCGGCAAGATCATCGACGTGACGAAGTACGCGGCGGCCCGGGTCGGCCTGCCGCTGGTCGCCATCGCCACCAATTTGTCGCACGACGGCATCTGCTCGCCGATCTCGACGCTGGACAACGACAACGGGCGCGGCTCCTACGGCGTGCCGACCCCGATCGCGCTGGTCATCGACCTCGACGTGATCCGGGACGCGCCGATCCGCTTCGTCCGTTCCGGCATCGGCGACGCGATCTCCAACCTCTCCGCCATCGCGGACTGGGAGCTCTCCCACCGCGAGACCGGCGAGAAGGTCGACGGCCTGGCCGCCGCCATGGCCCGCAGCGCGGGCGAGGCGGTCCTCCGGCACCCCGGCGGCGTCGGCGACGACGACTTCCTCGTCACCCTCTCCGAGGGCCTGGTCATGTCCGGCATCGCCATGTCGATCAGCGGCGACAGCCGCCCCTCCTCGGGTGCCTGCCACGAGATCAGCCACGCCTTCGACCTGCTCTTCCCGACCCGCGCGGCCAGCCACGGCGAGCAGTGCGGCCTCGGCGCCGCCTTCGCCATGCACCTGCGCGGTGCCCGTGACGAGGCCGCGCAGATGGTCGCCACGCTGCGCCGGCACGGCCTGCCCGTCCTGCCCGAGGAGATGGGCTTCACCGTCGACGAGTTCGTCCGCGCGGTGGAGTTCGCCCCGCAGACCCGGCCGGGCCGCTTCACCATCCTCGAGCACCTCGACCTGTCCACAGACCAGATCAGGGACGCGTACGCCGACTATGCAAAAGCCATCGGTAGCTGAGCTCCGCCCGTCCACGCAGAAGCCGTCGGTGGCCGAGCTGCGCCCCGTCGTCCACCCGCCGGGTGTGAAGGACCGGCGCAGCGGTGAGCACTGGGGCGGCCGGCTCTACATGCGCGAGATCTCGCTGCGCATCACCCGGCAGCTGGTGACCACCCGGGTCACGCCCAACCAGCTGACCTACCTGATGACGGTGTGCGGCGTCCTCGCCGCCCCCGCGCTCCTCGTGCCCGGCATCTGGGGCGCGGTCCTCGGCGTGGTCATGGTCCAGCTCTACCTGCTGCTCGACTGCGTCGACGGCGAGGTCGCCCGCTGGAAGAAGCAGTTCTCGCTCGGCGGCGTCTACCTCGACCGGGTCGGCGCCTACCTGTGCGACGCGGCCGTCCTCGTCGGCCTCGGCCTGCGCGCCGCCGACCTGTGGGGCAGCGGCCGGATCGACTGGCTGTGGGCCTTCCTCGGCACCCTCGCCGCGCTCGGCGCCATCCTGATCAAGGCCGAGACCGACCTCGTCGGCGTCGCCCGCCACCAGGGCGGACTGCCGCCGGTCAAGGAGGCCGCCTCCGAGCCGCGCTCCTCCGGCATGGCCCTGGCCCGCCGTGCCGCCGCCGCGCTGAAGTTCCACCGCCTGATCCTGGGGATCGAGGCCTCCCTGCTGATCCTGGTCCTCGCGATCGTCGACCAGATCAACGGCGACCTGTTCTTCACCCGGCTCGGCGTCGCCGTGCTCGCGGGCATCGCGATGCTCCAGACCGTGCTGCACCTCGTGTCGATCCTCGCCTCCAGCAGGCTGAAGTGAGGACGCCCACCATGACCGCCTCCCTGAAGCTCGGCGCGGTGATCATCACCATGGGCAACCGGCCCGACGATCTGCGCGCCCTGCTCGACTCGGTCGCCCGGCAGCAGGGCGAGCCCGTCGAGACCGTCGTGGTGGGCCAGGGCGTCGAGATCACCGACCTGCCCGAGGGCGTCCGCTCGGTGACGCTCCCGGAGAACGTGGGCATCCCCGCCGGGCGCAATGCCGGCATCGAGGCCTTCGGCCCCGGCGGCTCCGACGTCGACGCCCTGCTCTTCCTGGACGACGACGGCCTGCTCGCCAACACGGACACCGCGGACCTGGTCCGCCAGGCCTTCACCGCCGACCCGCGGCTCGGCATCATCAGCTTCCGGATCGCCGACCCGGACACCGGTCTCACCCAGCGCCGGCACGTGCCGCGGCTGCGCGCCGCGGACCCCATGCGCTCCTCGCGCGTGACCACCTTCCTGGGTGGCGCCAACGCCGTGCGCACCAAGGTGTTCGCCGAGGTCGGCGGCCTGCCGGACGACTTCTTCTACGCGCACGAGGAGACCGATCTCGCCTGGCGGGCCCTCGACGCCGACTGGATGATCGACTACCGTTCCGACATGGTGCTGCTGCACCCCACCACCCCGCCGTCCCGGCACGCGACGTACCACTTCAACGTGGCCCGCAACCGAGTGTGGCTGGCGCGCCGCAATCTTCCCGCACCCCTGGTGCCGGTCTATCTCGGCGTCTGGCTCCTGCTCACCCTGGCACGGCGACCCTCCGTACCCGCTCTCAAGGCCTGGTTCGGCGGTTTCCGGGAGGGCTGGACGGCCCCCTGCGGACCTCGGCACCCCATGAGGTGGCGTACGGTGTGGCGGCTGACCCGACTGGGACGCCCGCCCGTCGTCTGACATCGTGGTACCCGACTTGCCGCGCATCTTGAACACGAAAGTTTTCGACTTGTGAGTGACACATCCCAGGACGGTGGGGTCGTGACGAGCGCCCGACCGTCCGCCGACGACGGCCTGAGCCCGGCCGAGCTGGCCGCGAAGTACGGTCTCGCCGTCAGCGGCGCCCGGCCGGGGCTCGTGGACTACATCCGCCAGCTGTGGGGACGACGCCACTTCATCCTGGCCTTCTCCCAGGCGAAGCTCACCGCCCAGTACAGCCAGGCGAAGCTCGGCCAGCTGTGGCAGGTGGTGACGCCGCTGCTGAACGCGCTGGTCTACTTCCTGATCTTCGGTCTGATCCTCGACGCGGACCGGGGCATGTCGCGGTCGGTGTACGTCCCGTTCCTGGTGACCGGTGTGTTCGTGTTCACCTTCACCCAGAGCTCGGTGATGGCGGGCGTCCGCGCGATCTCGGGCAACCTCGGCCTGGTGCGGGCGCTGCACTTCCCCCGGGCCTCGCTGCCCATCTCCTTCGCGCTCCAGCAGCTCCAGCAGCTGCTGTTCTCGATGGTCGTGCTCATCGCCATCGCGGTGGCCTTCGGCAGCTACCCCTCGCTCAGCTGGCTGCTGATGCTCCCGGCCCTGGTGCTGCAGTTCGTCTTCAACGCCGGCCTCGCCATGGTCGTGGCGCGGATGGGCGCCAAGACGCCCGACCTGGCACAGCTGATGCCGTTCATCATGCGCACCTGGATGTACGCCTCGGGCGTCATGTTCTCGATCCCCGTGATGCTGGAGGAGCAGCCGGCCTGGATCGCCGACCTGCTCCAGTACAACCCGGCCGCGCTCCACATGGACCTGATCCGGTTCGCCCTGATCGACGGCTACGGAGGCTCGAACCTCCCGCCGCACGTCTGGTTCGTCACCCTGGCCTGGTCCCTGGTGGCCGGGGTGGGCGGCTTCGTCTACTTCTGGAAGGCCGAGGAGAGGTACGGCCGTGGCTGACCACGACTCCCAGGGCCGCGTGCCCACCGTCATCGCGGACAACGTCCACATCGTCTACCGGGTCAACGGCGCCGCCGGCGGAAAGGGCAGCGCCACCGCGGCCCTGAGCCGGATCGTCCGCCGCCGCAAGGGCGACGCCGAGCGCGGTGTGCGCAAGGTGCACGCCGTGCGCGGGGTGTCCTTCACCGCGTACCGCGGCGAGGCCATCGGGCTGATCGGCACCAACGGCTCCGGCAAGTCGACCCTGCTGCGCGCCATCGCGGGCCTGCTGCCCACCGAGAGCGGCAAGGTCTACACCGACGGGCAGCCCTCGCTGCTCGGCGTCAACGCGGCACTGATGAGCGACCTGACCGGTGAGCGCAACGTGATCCTCGGCGGCCTCGCGATGGGCATGAGCCGCGACGAGATCAAGAGCCGGTATCAGGACATCGTCGACTTCTCCGGCATCAACGAGAAGGGCGACTTCATCTCGCTGCCGATGCGGACCTACTCGTCCGGCATGGGCGCCCGGCTCCGCTTCGCCATCGCCGCCGCCAAGCAGCACGACGTCCTCATGATCGACGAGGCGCTCGCGACCGGCGACCGCAAGTTCCAGATCCGCTCCGAGGAGCGCATCCGCGAGCTGCGCAAGGAGGCCGGCACGGTCTTCCTGGTCAGCCACAGCAACAAGTCGATCCGCGACACCTGCGACCGGGTGCTCTGGCTGGAGAAGGGCGAGCTGCTCATGGACGGCCCGACCGACGAGGTCATCGCCGCCTACGAGCGCGAGACCGGCAAGTAGCCCCCGGGAGACCCGGCTTTTCCGCCGCCCCCGCCGACGCGATCGGCGGGGGCGGTTTCGTGTCCGAGAGCGTCCGGTTTTCGCGCGTCGGGTGCCCGCCCGGAATGTTCATGCGGTCAACATCGGGCAGGATGAGCGCATGGCAGCGATCTCCGGAGGAAAGACCTACCATCACGGCGATCTGCGCAACGCCCTCATCTGCGCGGCCGTCGGCCTCGCCACCGAAGGGGGCCCGGAACGGGTCGTGCTGCGCGAGGCGGCCCGCCGCGTCGGCGTCTCGCCCACCGCCGCGTACCGGCACTTCGAGGGCCGCGGTGAGCTCCTCGCGGCCGTCCGCGACCACGCCCGGCGGGCGCTCGCCGACTCCATGGAGCGGACCGCGGCCCGGGCCCCCGGCGCCGACGACCCCGCCCTCGCCGCCGAGGCCCGGCTCGCCGCCCTCTGCCGCGGCTACGTGGCCTTCGCCGTCGAGCAGCCCGGCCTCTACCGCTCCGCCTTCGGAGCCCCCCGTACCGAGGCCACGGACCTCGACACCGAGGACGGGACCCCCGCCGGCGAGGTGCGGGCCTTCACCCTGCTCACCGACGCGCTCACCGCCCTCGCCGCCACCTCCCGGCCGCCGCGCGCCGCCCGCCCCGCCGCCGAGGCCGCCGCGTGGTCGGCCGTGCACGGACTGTCACTGCTGCTGCTCGAGGGCCCGCTGCAGCGCCTGCCGGCCCAGCGCAGGGACGACGTCGTCGAATCCACCCTCGCCATGGTGGTCTCCGGCACCCGCGTCCCGTGACGGGCGCGGCGAAGGCCGCCGCGCAGGTCCCGGAGAAGGTCAGGAAAGCGTGAACTTCCCTCCGTCACGGGAAGGTTGACCCGCCCCCCGGTGTTCACCCCACGCGCCGGGGCCCCCGGCGCGGCACACGGCCCCCTGCAACGTAAGCTGTACCGGTCTGTTTCGCGGCAAGTGGGGCGATACCCCTCGGCGCCCGGCCACCGGGCGGTGAGCCACGGGCAGGGGTCGGCGGCGTGTCCGAAATAGGATGGATTGGATCCGCAGTGTAGAACGGGAGATGTGACGGCCATGACGCAGAATCTCCAGCTCCACGAGGGTGTAGCCGTCCCCGCGTCGGGCAGCGGCCGGTGACGGGAACCCGGCAGGCGCGCCGCGACGCCGCCTCACACGCCACGCTCGGCAAGGCCGCGGACGAGAACTTCCCCGTGGCCCCCTTCTTCCTGCCGCGCTCCTGGCGCGACGACCTCATGGCCGTCTACGGCTTCGCCCGGCTCGTCGACGACATCGGCGACGGCGACCTCGCCCCCGGCGGCGCCGACGCGCGCCACCTCGGCGTGCCCCCCGAGCGGGCCGCCGACCGGCTCGTGCTCCTCGACGCCTTCGAGACCGATCTCCTGCGCGTCTTCGACCCCGCCGACGGCCCGCCCCGGCACCCCCTGCTGCGCGCCCTCGGACCCACCGTCGAGCGCCGCGGCCTCACCCGGGAGCCGTTCCTCGGCCTCCTCGCGGCCAACCGGCAGGACCAGCTGGTCCGCCGCTACGAGACCTACGACGACCTCCTCGCGTACTGCGAGCTCTCCGCCGACCCCGTGGGCCGGCTCGTCCTCGGCATCACCGGCACCGCCACCCCGGAGCGGATCCGCCGCTCCGACGAGATCTGCACGGCGCTGCAGATCGTCGAGCACCTCCAGGACGTCGCCGAGGACCTCGCCCGCGACCGGATCTACCTGCCCGCCGAGGACCTCAAGCGCTTCCACGTCACCGAGGACGACCTCGCCCGGCCCACCGCCGGCGCCTCGGTGCGCGCGCTGATCGCCTTCGAGGCCGACCGGGCCCGTGCCCTGCTCGACGCCGGACTGCCGCTCGTCGGCAGCGTCCACGGCCGACTGCGGATGCTGCTCGCCGGCTTCACCGCCGGCGGGTACGCGGCGCTCGACGCGATCGCCGCCGCGGGCTTCGACGTGCTGCCCGGGCCGCCGAAGGCCGCCAAACCGAGTCTGATGCGCCGGGCGGGTGCCGTCCTGCTCGCGGCGCGGAGAGAGGGGTGAGCCGGACAGTGGAGGGACAGCCGCAGCCGTCCGCGCCGGTCCAGGCCGCGTACAGCTACTGCGAGACCGTGACCGGACAGCAGGCGCGCAACTTCGCCTACGGGATCCGGCTCCTGCCGACCGAGAAGCGGCAGGCCATGTCGGCCCTGTACGCCTTCTCGCGGCGCGTCGACGACATCGGCGACGGGCAGCTCCCGCCCGCCGAGAAGAAGGAACGCCTGGAGGCCACCCGCGCGGTCCTCGGCCGCATCGACGCCGGGCAGGTCGCCGAGGACGACACCGACCCGGTGGCCGTCGCCCTCGCCGACGCCGCCCGCCGCTTCCCGATCCCCCTCGGCGGGCTCGACGAGCTCATCGACGGCGTCCTCATGGACGTGCGCGGCGAGAACTACGAGACCTGGGACGAGCTCAAGGTCTACTGCCGCTGCGTGGCCGGTGCCATCGGCCGGCTCTCGCTCGGCGTCTTCGGCACCCAGCCCGGCGCGCACGGCGCCGAGCGGGCCTCCGAGTACGCCGACACCCTCGGCCTCGCCCTGCAGCTCACCAACATCCTCCGGGACGTCCGCGAGGACGCCGGCAACGGGCGCACCTACCTCCCGGCCGACGACCTCGCGAAGTTCGGCTGCTCCGACGGCTTCGGCGGCGACCGCCCGCCCGCCGGCGCCGACTTCGCCGGCCTCGTCCACTTCGAGGTGCGCCGGGCCCGTGCCCTCTTCGCCGAGGGATACCGGCTGCTGCCGATGCTCGACCGGCGCAGCGGCGCCTGCGTCGCCGCCATGGCGGGCATCTACCGCCGCCTCCTCGACCGGATCGAGCGCGACCCGGAAGCCGTCCTGCGCGGTCGCGTGTCGCTCCCCGGCCGGGAGAAGGCCTACGTCGCCGTCCGCGGCCTCTCCGGCCTCGACGCCCGCCACATCTCCCGCCGTACGGTCAGGAGGCCCGCGTGACGTCGCCACGTGCCGATGCGGTCCGCGGGGCCCGGGGCCTGCGGGCCGCGGCCCCCTTCCCGCCGTCGCCGTGCGCGGGTCGGGCGGTCGGGACAACCCAGGGCGCCCGTTCGGCGTCCCTGAGCACGACGTCCCGAGGGGAGGCCGCATGACCGCCGACGACAGCCGGCCCACCGGCGCCGCCGCGACCCGCACCGGGCACGGCGGCCGCCGGCCGCACGCCGTCGTGGTCGGCGGCGGCCTCGCCGGCGTGACCAGCGCGCTGCAGCTCGCCGAGAGCGGCGTGCGGGTCACCCTGCTCGAAGGGCGCCCCCGGCTCGGCGGCCTCGCCTTCTCCTTCCGGCGCGGCGACCTGACCGTCGACAACGGACAGCACGTCTACCTGCGCTGCTGCACCGCCTACCGCTGGTTCCTCGACCGGGTCGAGGGCGCGCACCTCGCGCCCCTGCAGCCCCGGCTCGACGTGCCCGTGCTCGACGTCGGGCATCCGCGGGGGCCCAGGCTGGGCCGCCTGCGCCGCACCGGCCTGCCCGTGCCGCTGCACCTGGCGCGCAGCCTCGCCACCTACCCGCACCTCTCGCCCGCCGAGCGGGCGAGCGTCGGGCGTGCCGCGCTCGCCCTGAAGAAGCTGGACCCCGCCGACCCGGCGCTCGACGGCATCGACTTCGCCACCTGGCTCGGCCGCCACGGGCAGTCCGCCCGCGCCGTCGAGGCCCTGTGGGACCTGGTCGGCATCCCCACCCTCAACGCCCCCGCCCCGCACGCCTCCATGGGCCTCGCCGCGATGGTGTTCAAGACCGGGCTGCTCTCCGAGAAGGGCGCCGCCGACATCGGCTGGGCGCACGTCCCGCTCGGCGAGCTGCACGACACCCGGGCCCGCAAGGCCCTCGACTCCCTCGGCGTGCGCACCGAACTGCGCACCAAGGCCGAACGGATCAGCCGCACCGACGACGGGCGCTGGACCGTCCAGGTGCCGGGGGAGACGATGGAGGCCGACGCCGTCGTCCTCGCCGTACCGCAGCGGGAGACCCGCGAGCTGCTGCCCGACGGCGCCCTCGACGACCCCGACCGGCTCCTCGACATCGGCACCGCCCCCATCCTCAACCTGCACGTGGTCTACGACCGCAAGGTGCTGCGGCAGCCGTTCTTCGCCGCGCTCGGCACCCCGGTCCAGTGGGTCTTCGACCGCACCGACTCCTCCGGTCTGACCGGGGCGGGCCAGTACCTCGCCGTCTCCCAGTCCGCCGCGCAGGACGAGATCGACGAGCCCGTCGCCGCACTCCGCGAGCGCTACCTCCCCGAACTGGAGCGGCTGCTGCCCGCCGCCCGCGGCGCCGGGATCCGGGACTTCTTCGTCACCCGCGAGCGGACCGCCACGTTTGCCCCGACCCCTGGCGTCGGCCGGCTCCGCCCCGGCGCCCGCACCCACGCCCCCGGCCTCTACCTGGCCGGCGCGTGGACCGCCACCGGCTGGCCCGCGACCATGGAGGGTGCGGTCCGCAGCGGCTTCAGCGCCGCGGGCGCCGCGCTCTCCGCCCTCGGCCGCCGCTACGAACATCCGCTGCAGGAGGCGGCATGAGTGTGAGTACCGGAACTAGAGGAGAGACCGTGCCGACTGCGCCCCCGGGAAATCCGGCCGTCGACACCGCGGACGTCGCCGCGCTGCTGGAACGGGGCCGGACGCTGTCCACGCCCGTCATGCGGGCGGCCGTCGACCGCCTCGCGGCGCCCATGGACACCGTCGCCGCCTACCACTTCGGCTGGATCGACGCCCAGGGCAACCCGACCGAGGGCGACAGCGGCAAGGCGGTCCGCCCCGCGCTCGCGCTGATCTCCGCCGAGGCGGCGGGCGCCGCCCCCGAGGTCGGCATCCCCGGCGCCGTCGCCGTGGAGCTCGTGCACAACTTCTCGCTGCTCCACGACGACCTGATGGACGGCGACGAGCAGCGCCGCCACCGCGACACCGTGTGGAAGGTGCACGGCCCCGCCCAGGCCATCCTGGTCGGCGACGCCCTCTTCGCCCTCGCCAACGAGCTGCTGCTGGAGCTGGGCACCGTCGAGGCCGGCCGCGCCACCCGCCGGCTGACCACCGCGACCCGCAAGCTCATCGACGGCCAGGCCCAGGACATCTCCTACGAGCACCGGGAGCGGGTCACCGTCGAGGAGTGCCTGGAGATGGAGGGCAACAAGACCGGCGCCCTCCTCGCCTGCGCCGTCTCGATCGGCGCCGTCCTCGGCGGCGCGGACGACCGCACCGCCGACAAGCTGGAGGAGTACGGCTACCACCTGGGCCTCGCCTTCCAGGCCGTGGACGACCTCCTCGGCATCTGGGGCGACCCGGAGGCCACCGGGAAGCAGACCTGGAGCGACCTGCGTCAGCGCAAGAAGTCGCTGCCCGTCGTCGCCGCCCTCGCGGCCGGCGGCCCGGCCTCCGAGCGGCTCGGCGAACTGCTCGCCGCCGACGCCAAGAGCGCCGACTTCGACACCTTCTCGGAGGAGGAGTTCGCCTTCCGCGCGGCCCTCA
Source organism: Streptomyces sp. NPDC051921 (assembly GCF_040680975.1). Lineage (NCBI taxonomy): Bacteria > Bacillati > Actinomycetota > Actinomycetes > Kitasatosporales > Streptomycetaceae > Streptomyces > Streptomyces sp. NPDC051921. Next base: position 38,614 of record NZ_JBFAXU010000015.1, on the reverse strand, counting down.
TCGAGGAGGCCGGCGGTCGCGAGTGGACCTCCCAGGAGGCCCGTCGTCAGCACGCCGTCGCCATCGAGGCACTGCACGAGGTGGATCTGCCCGCTCACGTCCGCGCCCAGCTCACGGCACTGGCCGATTTCGTCGTCGTACGGAAGAGATGATCACCATCACTCTGATATGAGTTCGCAGTCGCCGGCCGGTGCCACCCGGCACCGGCCGACGGCAGACCCGAAGAAGCAGAAGTAGACCTACTGCACGAAGGGGACGCCATGACAGCGACGACCGACGGAAGCGCCGGGGCCGTGGGCCCCCGAGCAGCCGCGGCCAGCGAAACGACCACCGACAGCACCGGAGCGCTCGACGAGGCCGCCGCGAAGGCGGCGGAACGCTCCGTCGACCACCTCCTCGGCCGCCAGGACGCCGAGGGCTGGTGGAAGGGCGACCTGGAGACCAACGTCACCATGGACGCCGAGGACCTGCTGCTCCGCCAGTTCCTCGGGATCCTCGACCCGGACACCACCCGCGCCGCCGCCCTCCACATCCGCGGCGCACAACGCGAGGACGGCACCTGGGCCACCTTCTACGGCGGGCCCGGCGAACTCTCCGCCACCATCGAGGCCTACGTCGCCCTGCGGCTCGCCGGAGACCTTCCCGGTGCCCCGCACATGGCCCGAGCCTCCGCCTGGGTCCGCGAGCAGGGCGGCATCGCCGAGGCCCGCGTCTTCACCCGGATCTGGCTCGCCCTCTTCGGCTGGTGGAGCTGGGACGACCTGCCCGAGCTGCCGCCCGAACTGATCTTCCTGCCCAGCTGGTTCCCGCTCAACATCTACGACTTCGGGTGCTGGGCCCGGCAGACGATCGTGCCGCTCACCGTCGTCTCCGCCAAGCGCCCGGTGCGCCCGGCCCCCTTCGCGCTGGACGAGCTGCACACCGACCCGGCCCGGCCGAACCCCGTCAAACCCCTTGCTCCGAAGGTGAGTTGGGACGGCTTCTTCCAGCGCGTCGACAGGGGCCTGCACCTGTACCGCAAGGTGGCCCCGCGCCGGCTGCGGAAGACCGCCATGGACGTCGCCGCCCGTTGGATCGTCGAGCGGCAGGAGAACGACGGCTGCTGGGGCGGGATCCAGCCGCCGGCCGTCTACTCGCTCATCGCGCTCCATCTCCTCGGCTACGACCTCCAGCACCCCGTGATGCGGGCCGGTCTGGAGTCCCTCGACCGGTTCGCCGTGTGGCGCGAGGACGGCGCCCGCATGATCGAGGCCTGCCAGTCCCCGGTCTGGGACACCTGCCTCGCCACCATCGCGCTCGCCGACGCCGGCGTCCGGCCCGACCACCCGGCGCTGGTGCGGGCCGTCGACTGGATGCTGGGCGAGGAGATCATCCGCAAGGGCGACTGGGCCGTACGCAGGCCCCAACTCCCGCCGGGCGGATGGGCGTTCGAGTTCCACAACGACAACTACCCCGACATCGACGACACCGCGGAGGTCATCCTCGCGCTGCGTCGGGTGAAGCACCCCGAACCGGAGCGGGTCGAGGCGGCCGTCCGCCGCGGCGCCCGGTGGACCGCCGGCATGCAGTCGAAGAACGGTGCCTGGGGCGCCTTCGACGCCGACAACACCAGCGCCCTGCCCAACCGGCTCCCCTTCTGCGACTTCGGCGAGGTCATCGACCCGCCCTCGGCCGACGTCACCGCCCACGTGGTGGAGATGCTCGCCCACGAGGGCAAGGCCGCGCACCCCCGCACCCTCCGGGGCGTCGCATGGCTCCTCGCCGAACAGGAGCCCAGCGGTGCGTGGTTCGGCCGCTGGGGCGTCAACTACGTCTACGGCACCGGCTCGGTCGTCCCGGCCCTCACCGCGGCCGGGATCCCCCAGGGCCACCCGGCGATCCGGCGGGCCGTCGGCTGGCTGGAGTCCGTGCAGAACGAGGACGGCGGCTGGGGCGAGGACCTGCGCTCGTACCGGCCGCGCCAGTGGGCGGGGCCCGGCGTGTCCACCGCCTCACAGACCGCCTGGGCGCTGATCGCGCTGCTCGCGGCCGGAGAACGGTCGTCCGAGGCGGTCCGCCGGGGCGTGGCCTGGCTCGTGGAGACCCAGCGGGCGGACGGCTCCTGGGACGAGCCGTACTTCACCGGCACCGGCTTTCCTTGGGACTTCTCCATCAACTACCACCTCTACCGCCAGGTCTTCCCGCTCACCGCGCTCGGCCGCTACGTCAACGGCGAGCCGGTGCTCCACGGCCGGGAGGGCGGCTGATGGCCCGGGAGCCGGCCAGAGCGGCCGCCGTCCCGCCGCTCCTCGTCGCCTGCGCGCTCGGCATCGAGAAGCTCGCCCTGCGCAGCGGCGACCGCGACGGGGCGCCCGCGCCCGTGACGGTGGTACGGACCGGGATGGGCCCGGCGCACGCGCGGCGGGCCGTCGCCCGCGCTCTCGACCGCGAGCCCTGGCGGGACGCGGCCGTCATCGCCTCCGGCTTCTGCGCGGGCCTCGCGCCCGGGATGCACCCCGGCGACCTGATCGTCGCCGAGGAGACCCGGGACGCCGAGGGCACCATCCCCTGCGTGGGCACCGAGCTGCTCGTCAAGGCGCTCACCCGCGCGCTGCCCGAGCGCACCGTGCACACCGGCCTGCTGACCGGCTCCGACCACGTGGTGCGCGGCCCCGAGCGGGCCGCGCTGCTGGCCGACGGGGCCATCGCCGTCGACATGGAGTCCGCCGCCACTCTGCGCACGGCCACCACCGCCGGACCGCGTCCGGTTGCGGCCGTCCGGGTGGTCGTGGACGCTCCGGAACATGAACTGGTCCGGATCGGCACGGTACGCGGGGGAATATCGGCCTTCCGCGTCCTTCGTGCCGTCCTTCCCGCATTCTTCGAATGGCACCGTTCTTTGCTGCTCCCCAGGAGGTGAGCGAGTTATGGCCATGCCGCTCCGTCAGTCCATCCGGGTCGGGACCTATCTCTTCGAACAGAAGCTCCGCAAGCGGGACAAGTTTCCGCTGATCGTCGAGCTGGAGCCGCTGTTCGCCTGCAACCTCAAGTGCGAGGGCTGCGGCAAGATCCAGCACCCGGCGGGCGTGCTCAAGCAGCGCATGCCGGTCGCCCAGGCGGTCGGCGCCGTCCTGGAGTCCGGGGCGCCGATGGTCTCCATCGCCGGCGGCGAACCGTTGATGCATCCTCAGATCGACGAGATCGTGCGCCAGCTCGTGGCCAAACGGAAGTACGTCTTCCTGTGCACCAACGCGATGCTGCTGCGCAAGAAGCTCGACGACTTCACCCCCTCCCCGTACTTCGCCTTCGCCGTGCACATCGACGGACTGCGCGAACGGCATGACGAATCCGTCGCCAAGGAAGGCGTCTTCGACGAGGCCGTGGCGGCGATCAAGGAGGCCAAGCGGCGCGGTTTCCGGGTCACCACCAATTCGACCTTCTTCAACACCGACACCCCGCAGACGGTCATCGAGGTGCTCAACTTCCTCAACGACGACCTCCAGGTCGACGAAATGATGATCTCGCCCGCCTATGCCTACGAAAAGGCACCCGACCAGGAGCACTTCCTCGGCGTCGAGCAGACCAGGGAACTCTTCAAGAAGGCGTTCGCGGGCGGAAACCGGCGTCGCTGGCGGCTCAACCACTCGCCGCTCTTCCTCGACTTCCTCGAAGGCAAGGCCGATTTCCCGTGCACCGCGTGGGCGATCCCCAACTACTCCCTCTTCGGGTGGCAGCGCCCCTGCTATCTGATGAGTGACGGCTACGTCCCGACGTACCGCGAGCTCATCGAGGAGACGGACTGGGACAAGTACGGCCGCGGCAAGGACCCGCGCTGCGCCAACTGCATGGCGCACTGCGGCTACGAGCCCACCGCCGTCCTGGCGACCATGGGCTCGCTCAAGGAGTCGCTGCGCGCGGTCCGCGAGACCGTCAACGGGAACAACGGGTGAGCGAGCGCGTCATGACCGGTGAGTTCGACCTGCGGGCGCTCCTCGCCGAGCGCGGTGGCGAGCGCTACGAGCTGCACGCCCGCCACCTCAACCACCAGCTGCCGCGGATGCTCCACACCCTCGGCTTCGACAAGGTGTACGAGCGGGCCGAGGGCGCCCACTTCTGGGACGCCGACGGCGCCGACTACCTCGACATGCTGGCCGGCTTCGGTGTCATGGGCCTCGGCCGGCACCACCCCGTCGTGCGCAAGGCGCTGCACGACGTCCTCGACGCGCAGCTCGCCGACCTCACCCGCTTCGACTGCCAGCCGCTGCCCGGGCTGCTCGCCGAGCGGCTGCTCGCGCACAGCCCGCATCTCGACCGGGTCTTCTTCGGCAACAGCGGCACCGAGGCCGTCGAGACCGCGCTCAAGTTCGCCCGGTACGCCACCGGACGGCCGAGGATCGTCTACTGCTCCCACGCCTTCCACGGGCTGACCACCGGCTCCCTGTCGGTCAACGGCGAGCAGGGCTTCCGGGAGGGCTTCGCGCCGCTGCTGCCCGACACGCCGATCGAGCTCGGCGACCTCGACGCCCTGGAGCGGGAGCTTCGCCGGGGGGACGTGGCCGCCTTCGTCGTCGAGCCCGTCCAGGGCAAGGGCGTCCACGAGGCGCCGCCGGGCTTCCTGCGCGCCGCCCAGGAGCTGCTCCGCCGGCACGGCGCCCTGCTCATCGCCGACGAGGTGCAGACCGGCCTCGGACGGACCGGCGACTTCTACGCGTACCAGCACGAGGAGGGGGTCGAGCCCGACCTGGTGTGCGTCGCCAAGGCGCTCTCCGGCGGCTACGTGCCGGTCGGGGCGACCCTCGGCAAGGACTGGATCTTCAAGAAGGTCTACTCGTCGATGGACCGGGTGCTCGTCCACTCGGCCAGCTTCGGGTCGAACGCGCAGGCCATGGCGGCCGGGCTCGCGGTGCTGTCGGTGATGGAGTCCGAGGGCACGGTCGCGCACGTACGCCGTGTCGGCGACCTGCTCGCCGGGAGGCTGCGCGAGCTCGTGCCGCGCTACGAGCTCCTGAAGGAGATCCGGGGCCGGGGGCTGATGATCGGCATCGAGTTCGGCCGGCCGTCCTCGCTCGGCCTGCGCAGCCGCTGGACGATGCTCCAGGCGGCCCGCAAGGGACTCTTCGCCCAGATGGTCGTGGTGCCGCTGCTCCAGCGCCACCGCATCCTGACCCAGGTGTCGGGGGACCATCTGGAGGTGATCAAGCTGATCCCGCCGCTGGTCATCGACGAGGCGGACGTGGACCGCTTCGTGACCGCCTTCACGGCGGTGATGGACGACGCCCACGGGGGCGGCGGACTGATGTGGGACTTCGGGAAGACGCTGGTCAAACAGGCCGTCGCACAGCGCTGACGGCGGGCTGCCCGGATCAGCCCCACGGGTCTTGCCTCTGAGGCAAGAAAGTTGCCTCAGAGGCATGATCCTGGCGCAATGGACGCATGGACCACGTCCCCGGGGGACCCGCCCCGGAAACCGCCGCCCGCGCCGCTCGCAGCGAGCTCGACGTACCGCCGGACGTCGCCCCGCAGCTGCGGGCGCTGCGCCGCCGCAGGGGACTCACCCTGGAGGCCGCCGCGCAGCGGGCCGGGCTCTCCCCGGCCCACCTCTCCCGGCTGGAGACCGGGAACCGGCAGCCTTCGCTGCCGATGCTGCTCGCCCTCGCCCGTATCTACGGTACGACGGTGTCCGAGCTCCTCGGCGAGGTGCCGCCCGAGCGCGACCCGGTCGTCCGGGCCGGCCGCTCCGAGCCGGTCGAGGCCGACGGCTGGATCTACCGCCAGGTCGGCGGCGCCGGGCGCGCGATGCAGTGCCTGCGCGTGCACGTGCCCTACGCCACCAGCGCGGACATCGTGCGGGTCCACCCCGGCGAGGAGTGGATCCACGTCATCGAGGGCCGTGTACGGCTCGCGCTCGGTGAGGCCGTGCACGTCCTCGACCCGGGCGACAGCGCGCACTTCGACTCGCTCACCCCGCACCGGATCGGCGCCGCCACCCGAGCCGGGGCCGAGCTGCTCTTCGTCCACACCCTGCTGCAGAGCCCCGTCGCCGAGCTGTGTCTCGGCGACGGCACCCCGCACCGGCGCTGACAACCCGAAAGGTAGTGCTATGTCCGAGAAGTCCGTACCGGTCACCGGCGAGGAGCGCGGCGGCGGCAAGTTCCCCAAGGGGCTGGTGCTCCGCCTCTTCGCGTACCTGATCGCGGGGCACCTCTTCGCCGGCTTCCTCTACCTGCTCTTCATGCTCGGCGGGCAGAACCAGTAGCCGGGGCCGCCGGGCCGCCCGGGGCCTCCGGGCCTGCCCGGACAGCCCGGGCCCGCCGAGGGCCGCCGGGATCGCCCGGATCGCCGTGGCCTTCCTGGACCGGCCCGGACCTTCCCGGACCGGCCCGGACCTCCCGGACCTCCCGGACCGGCCCGGGCCTTCCCGGACCGGCCCGGACCTCCCCAGCCTTCCCGGCCGCCGGGGCTAGGACTCCGAGAGCAGGCGCTCGCGGAGCCGCTCCCGGGTCTCCGGGGAGAGTGCGAGGCCCTGGGTGAGGTAGGCGTCCACCGACCCCCACGTCTCGTCGATCGTCGCGAAGGCGGCCCGCAGGTACTCCACCCGCGCGTCGAAGAGCGGGCTCAGCAGCTCCATCACCTCGGGTGCCATGCCGTCCGGGGCGGTGGAGCTGCGCTGCACCTTGTAGCGGCGGTGCGGGGCGTTCGACTTCAGGTAGTCGGCCTCGACGGCCTCGCGCTCGACGCCGACGGCCAGCAGCGAGACCGCGACGGACAGGCCGGCCCGGTCCTTGCCGGCGGCGCAGTGCATCAGGGCGGGGACGCTGTCCTCGGCCATCGCGTGCAGGATGCGGCTGTGCTCCGCCGTGCGCTCGACCATCATCTTCCGGTAGGAACCGGACATACGGGCGGCGGCCTTGCCGTCGGCCAGGAGGTCGCGCAGCTGCGCCAGGTCGCCCTGGCGCACCATCTCCCAGAACTCCTTGCCGTCGGCCGGGTCGCTCAGGGGTATGTTCACGTTCCGCACGCCCGGGAGGCTCACGTCCTCCCCTTCGAAGCGCCGGTCGGCGTCGTTGCGGAAGTCGAAGACCGTGTGCAGGCCCAGGGTGGCGAGGAAGGCGGCGTCCTCGGCGGTGGCGTGGGCCAGGTGGCCGCTGCGGAAGAGGCGTCCGGGGCGCACGGACCGGCCGTCCACGGTCGGCAGCCCGCCCAGGTCGCGGAAGTTGCGTACGCCGGTGAGCTCGGGCTCGGTCATCGCTTGCGTCACGGTTGCTCCTGCTGTCGAGATCGGTTCCTGGGGCAATCATCCAGATGAGAGGCCCCGCACGCACCCCCTCGGGATGGAATGGGGTTTCTGTCCGAATTGAGGGTTTAGGGGTAACGCGCCCTGGTTCCTTGTCAGATAGGAAGCCGGGCGTGAGCAGCGTCATACGCGTGACGGACCGTGCCTGATCGTCTTTCCCAAATTCCCTTCTGGAAAGGGAAATCGAGGGGCCGTCATCGACGGAGGGTGACGGGAATTCCCGCTGGATTTCCCGGAATCCGTAGTGGCGGGAAATCAGTGGCTTGTTCGTGCCGACCTCGCTCGTCTAGCGTCGCGCTCAATCCGGACGGACCGCCTAATCCTGCCGCCGACCGGAATCCGCACCCACCCGTACATGGCAGGAGCGGGGGACCCAGGTAGTACGCCGATCCCTCGGAGAAGGACGGCTCGGGGTGAAGCCGCGCGACCAGCGGCCGGACATCTCCAGTCCGAACCCGACAGCTCACCTCGCAGGCGACGGAGAGGAATTCGCCATGCCCGCGAAGGGTAAGCACCGCCGTCCCAAGGCCAACCCGATCACCCGCGGGTTCGTGGCAGCCGGTACCGGAGGCGCCGTCGTCGCCCTCCCGCTCATCGGCGCGACCGGCGCGCACGCCGCCGAGAAGGCCGCCCCGACCGTCACCCCGCAGCAGGCCGTCGCCGCCGTCGCGCCCGCCGCCGTGACCCCCGCCAAGACCCCGGCCGCCCCGAAGACGTACACCGTCGTCCGCGGCGACTACCTGTCCAAGATCGCCACCGAGCACCACCTGGCCGGCGGCTGGCAGAAGCTCTACCGCGACAACCGCCAGGTCGTCGGCGGCAACCCGTCGCTGATCCTGCCGGGCATGAAGCTCACCCTCGGCGCCAAGAACCCCGCCAAGGCCGCGCACCACAAGAAGGCCGCCGCCGAGCGCACCCAGAAGGGTTCCGGCGACGCCTCGACCCGCGCCTCGCGCGGCAGCGAGCGCTCCTCGGCCCCGGCCTCTACCGCGAGCTCCTCCGCCCCGTCGTCCTCCTCGGCCGGCACGACCTCCGCCTCCGGCTGGGTCGCCCCCCTCGGCGGCGGCATCTCCACCCCCTACCGCGCCTCGGGCGCGATGTGGTCCTCCGGCTACCACACCGGCGTCGACTTCATCGCCTCCACCGGCACCACCGTCCACGCGGTCGGCCCCGGCACCGTCTACTCCGCCGGCGACGGCGGCGCCTACGGCAACCAGGTCGTCATCCAGCACGCCGACGGCACCTTCTCGCAGTACGCGCACCTCTCCTCGATCTCCGTCTCCGCGGGGCAGACCGTCACCGGCGGCCAGGAGATCGGCCTGTCCGGCGCGACCGGCAACGTCACCGGCCCGCACCTGCACTTCGAGATCCGCACCGGTCCGGACTACGGCTCCGACATCGACCCGCTGGCGGCCCTGCGCCAGCACGGCGTCAGCATCTGACGTAGCGTCAGCACCGCGTCGGCGTACGGTCGGCGCGCCACCGCAGGCCCGGCACCCCGTGCCGGGCCTCCGGCGTATTCCGGCTTGGCAGAATCTTTATCGGTGGCATATGTCACCCTGCGTCAACCCCTCCTTACGGTCGCGTAGGTCACACCGCGCGGGGAAAGATGTGCTCCCGTGGCAGACGATTCGAGATCAACAGACAAGAACGCATTCGGGTCGTACGCGGCGATCGGTGACAGCTTCACCGAGGGCGTCGGAGATCCCGGGCCCGACGGGGCGTACGTCGGCTGGGCGGACCGGTTCGCGGTCCTGCTCGCCGACCAGCTGCCGGAGCACGACGACTTCCGGTACGCCAATCTCGCCGTACGGGGGCGCCTTCTGGACCAGATCGTCGCGGAGCAGGTCCCGCGGGCCAAGGAACTCGCCCCCGACCTGGTGACCTTCTGCGCGGGCGGCAACGACATCATCCGCCCCGGTACCGACCCCGACGACGTGGCCGAGCGCTTCGAACGTGCCGTGGCCGACCTCACCTCCGCCGTCGGCACCGTGATGGTGACCACCGGCTTCGACACCCGCGACGTGACCCTGCTGAAGCACCTGCGGGGCAAGATCGCGACCTACAACGGACACGTGCGGGCCGTCGCCGACCGGTACGGCTGCCCGGTGCTCGACCTGTGGTCGCTGAGGTCCGTCCAGGACCGGCGCGCCTGGGACGACGACCGGCTCCACCTCTCGCCCGAGGGGCACACCCGGGTCGCGCTGCGCGCCGCCCAGGTCCTCGGCATGACCGTGCCGGCCGACCCGGAGCAGCCGTGGCCGCCGCTGCCGGTGCGGGGGACCCTGGAGGTCCGCAAGGACGACATCCACTGGGCCAAGGAGTACCTGGTCCCGTGGATCGGGCGCCGGCTGCGGGGCGAGAGCTCCGGCGACCACGTCGAGGCCAAGCGCCCCGACCTCATGCCGCTCTAGCGTTCCGGGGCCTGCCCGGCGGATCAGGTCCGGACGGGCCCCGGAGCCCGTCCTAGGGCAGGGCCCAGGACCGGCCCGCCGGGACCCGCTCCAGGACGCCGCCGGCGAACACGTCGTACAGCGGCAGCGTCTCCAGGTGGACATAACCGATGTGACAGTCGCAGACGGCGAGCGGGCAGGCGCGGGGGCGCAGCGCGGCGCGGTACGAGCCGTCGTACAGATTGCCCAGCTCGGCCCTCACGAAGTGGCAGCGGCGCACCGTCCCGTCGCCGTCCACCGAGATCACCGACTCGCCCGTGCGGCACGGCAGGCCCGCCGAGGGGTGCGGGTGCCGGCTGTACGGGAAGAGCGGGTCCAGGGCCGTCCACCGGGCGGCCTCCGGATCCGTGTAGGTGTGGCCCTCGGCCGCGTTCACCCACAGGTAGACGTGGTCCGGCAGGGCCTCGCGCAGCCGCCGCGCGTGCTCCAGGTGCTCGGGCAGGCCGACGATCCCGACGCTGAAGCGGACGCCACGGGCGGCGAGCTCACGGCACTTGCCGAGAAAACGCTCGTACGGCGTCTCGCCCGGGTGGTACGTGCACCACAGCGCCAGCGTGTCGAGGTCGGCCCCGTCCAGCCAGCTCGTACGGCAGCTCAGGTTCGTCTGGATCGCCACCCGCTCCACGTGCGGCAGCCGGGACAGCTCGGCCATCGCCCGCCGGTACCAGGACCGCACCAGGCCCTCGCCCCACGGGGTGAACAGGATCCGCAGCCGGTCACCCGTCTGCCCGGCCGCCCATCCCGTGAAGCGCTCCAGGGCCGCCCGGTCGGCCCGCAGCCGCTCCGGGCTGTCGCGGCGCTTGGCGAACGGACAGTAGGGACAGGCGTAGTCGCAGGAGGCGAGCGGCCCCCGGTACAGGAGGGTCAGATCCATGCCGGGCCCGCCTACTTCGCCTCGTACGCGGCCATCGCCGCGCTCACCGCCGGCGAGAACAGCTCCGGGCCGAGCCCGTCCGAGTGCGCCAGGCCCTCCGGGGACAGCCGGAGCAGACCGGCCGGGGCGCCGGTGTCCAGCCAGCCCCAGCTCTCGAAGCGGGCGAGCTCGTCGCCGAAGTGCGCGAACGGCGAGCCGCCGAAGCGGGCCGCGTAGTCGGCGAGCGGCATGCCCTCCGCCTGGAGCAGCGACTGCAGGAGATGCCGGCGGCGGGCCTCGCCGACGTCGACCCGGCGGCCCACCTCGGCCCGGGAGAAGTCCCCGGCCCGGGTGTAGGCGTCGATGATCCCCCGGATCTCCGGCATCCCGACCGCGTAGTCGAAGGAGTAGTGCAGCTCCGCGGTGTACGAGCGGGCCCCGCAGCCCAGGCCGATCATGCCGTCCGTCTGGCAGGCGTGGTCGTCGGGACCCAGCGGCGGCGCGTCCGCCCGGCGGAACATGCGCATCGACACCTGCGCGTACCCCTGCGCGAGGAGGTGGTCACGGCCGTACCGGTAGAGCCGCAGACGCTGCTCGTCCCACTCCCGGTCGGCGGTCGCTCCGGAGGTGGCGGCCTGCCGGCCGAGGCCGGTGAGCGGGCGGACGTACAGCGGGTAGAGGTACAGCTCCTCGGGGCGCCAGGCCAGGGCCGCGTCGAGCGAGCGGCGCCAGGACTCCTCGGTCTGGCCGTCGATGCCGTAGATCAGGTCGATGTTGAGGACCGGGACTCCGGTCTCGCGGATCCGGCCGAGAGCGGCCTCGACGTCGGCCCGGCGCTGCGGCCGCACCGCCGCCCTGGCCTCCGCCTCGACGAAGGACTGCACCCCGATGCTCAGCCGGGTCGCGCCCCGCTCGGCGAGGACCGCGAGCCGGTCGGCCGTCGCGGTCGCGGGCGAGGTCTCCACGGACAGCGGCACCGCCCGCAGGTCGGCCCCCATGCGCCGCTCGGCGATGTCGCAGAGCCGCTCCAGCTCGCCCGCGGTGAGGAAGGTGGGCGTGCCGCCGCCGAACGCCGCCGTCGCGAACCGGACCGGCGCGGCGTCGCCCAGCGCCTCCCGCACGGCGACCGCCTGCCGGTCGAGCGCGTCGAGGTAGCGGGTGGTCAGCTCGTCCGGCGCGCCGATCCGGGTGAAGAGGTTGCAGAAGCCGCAGCGGACCTCGCAGAACGGTATGTGCGCGTAGAGCGACAGGGCGTCCTTCGGCTCGTCCGCCCACAGGGCGGCGAGGGACGGGCGCTCGGGCAGCGGGCGGTACGCGGTCTTGTGCGGATAGGCGTAGACGTAACTCCGGTACGGGCGCGGGGCGTCGGTCACGAGCGGCGACGTGGTCACGCGGCCGCCTCCCCGGCGCTCCGGGCGTCGGGCGCGCTCCGGGCGTCCGACGCGTCCGGGCCCGGCAGGACGAACTGTGCGTAGGGCACCGTCCACACCACCTCGTGGCCGAGCCGGTGGCCGGTGAAACCGTCGTCCCCGTACGCGGTGCCGTGATCGGAGCAGACGATCGCGAAGCAGGCGCGACGGCTGCTCATCGCGGCGAAGAGGCGCCCGATGTGCCGGTCGACGTACTCCAGGGCGGCGGCGTGGGTGGCCCTGGTGTCGCCCGCCTCGCGGCTCGCGCCCGGCTGGTGGAACCAGTTGGGCTGGTGCAGGGCCGAGACGTTGACGAAGAGGAAGAGCCGGCGCGCGCGGGGGAGCCCGGCGACCACCTCCTCGGCGCGGGCCACCTGGGACTCGAAGGAGGTCGGCGACGCCACCCCGAACGAGGGCTCCCAGTGGCTCTCCTGGAACAGACCGGGCAGCACCGTTCCGAGCGGCGGCTGCCGGTTGAAGAAGCCGACGCCGCCGACGCACACCGTCCGGTACCCCTCGTGCGCGAGCGCCGAGACCAGGTCGGGGGTCTGGTAGACGAACGTGCCGGTCGCGGTGGTCTCACTGCCCGCGAACGAGGCGGCGAAGAGCCTCGGGTGCGGGCCGGGCGTCGCCGGGGTGGGCAGGAAACCGGCGAAGATGGCCTGGTGGGAGGCGTACGTGAAGCTGCCGGGCGCGTGCCGGCGCTCCCATACCCCGCCGGGCAGGTGCCGGGCCAGGTGCGGGATGCGGCCCGCGGCGGCGAGCTCGGCCGCCACGTCGTACCGCAAGGTGTCGAGGGTGACGAGGAGCAGGTCGTGGCTGCCGACGATCTCGTTCATGTCGGGTGCGGCCGGGACCACGGGTGCGGCCTGTGCGGCCCGTGCGGCCTGTGCGGCCTGTGCGGCCTGTGCGGCCGGCGCGGCCTGTGGCGCGGCCTGTGCGGCCGGCGCGGGCGCGAGGTCCGGGGAGTCCGGGAGGTCCGGCGAGTCCGGGAGGTCCGGGACGGCTGGGATCGGGGGGTTCACGACGTGCTCGTTCCTGTGGTGCGCGTACGGAGGAGGGCGGCGACCTGGGCCGCGTAGGTGTCCAGGCCCTCGGCGCCGCCGCCCGGCAGGCCGGTGAGCCCGGGCAGCAGGTCGCCGAAGGCGTTGACCTCGCCGACCGAGAAACGGCGCCAGCCGGTCGCGGGCAGCAGGTCGACCCCCACGCAGCGGGTGCCGGGGAAGGCCGCGGCGGCCCGCTCGCACACCGCGAGCGCGTCGGTGAACCGCCCGCCCGTCGCGGTGATCGCGGCCCGCACGGCGTCAAGATCGCCCCGGGCCCCGCCGAGATGGAGATTGGTCATGGGGGAGCGGCTGGTGCGGACGACGGCGTGGGTGGCCCTTCCGTCGACCACCACCACCCGCAGGTCGGCGGCGTGTCCGCCGACCGAGGCCTTCGGCAGCCAGCGCTCGATGTGCAGGCCGTCGGGTGCGAGGGCGTCCACCAGGGCGGCGACCTCGCCCTCGGTGCGGTAGCGCCGCACCCGCAGAGAGTTGAACAGGCGGCCGTCCGTCGTGCGTTCCACCGAGGTGGTGGCCTGCACCCGGCCGCCGCCGGCCGTCTCCACCGCCAGGACGCCCGAGGCCGACGAGCCGTGCGCGAGCTTCACGAACACCCTGCGCAGCCCGGTCCCGGCCATCAGCGTCCGCACGTCCGCCCAGCCGCGGACGGCCGGCGCCGACGGGCCCGAGGTGGGCGAGTCCGGCACCGGAACCCCGGCGGCCCGCAGCCGCCCGTGGGTCAGCCGCTTGTCGAAGAGGACGGCCGTCTCGGCCGGGTCGTCCACCAGGGCCGCTCCGGCCTCGCCCACCCGGGCGGCGAGTCCCGAAAGGGCGCCGGTGAACCGCTCGTACCAGCGCCGCGAGCCCTCCACGCGGGCCGGGTCGTCCGCGCCGCGCAGCAGTCGGTCGACCGACTCGTCCTCGCCGGGCGTGTCGACCCGGACGGTCTCCCCGGCCCGGAACTCGGCCCGGCCCTGCAGCACGTCGAGCCAGGGCACGACGCGTGCTCCGGGCAGGCCGCCGGCGCGCACGGCGTCCTGGAAGAGGCGGACCCGGCGGGAGCCGGGATTGCCGACGACGGCCGTGTGGAGGCTCGCGACGGGGCTCATTCGCCGACCGCGGTGTAGCGGTAGAGCGTGCCGTCGTACTCGTCCGGGACCTGCCGGTCGCTGACGTCCACGTCGACCCCGTGCGGCGCGAGCGCCTTCACGACCCTGTCACCCGTCTCCTCGGAGAGGTAGTGGTGCGACAGGTCGAGCCGCTTCAGATGGGTGAGCGGCTGCCCGGCCAGCAGCGCCTCGACGCCCTTGTCGGTGAGCACGCCCATGGACAGGTCGAGTTCGGCCAGGCGCCGGACCACGGGCGCGTTCGCGACGGCGGCCGCCACGTCGTCCTGGTGGTCGCTGTTGCGCAGCCCCAGATGCCGCAGCGCGGGCAGCCGGATGCCGGCCAGGATCGGCTCCAGGTCGTCCGGCGTGCTGTCGTTGCCGTACTCGTCCCGGCCGAGCCACAGCTCCAGGTACTCCAGGGCGGGCAGGGGGCACGCGGCGACGTTCCGTACCAGGCGGCCGGGCAGCCCGCCGGTCTGCAGCACCAGGCGGCGCAGCCCCTCGTGCCGGACGGGCGGGAACTCCAGACCGGTGGCGCCGCGGACGGCGAGCGTGTGCAGCCCGGGATAGGCGGCGAGCAGCGGGGTCACGTCGGACTGGACGATCCACGAGATCTCGCAGTCCTCGAAGGTCATGTCGCCGAGGAACACCGCCTCCAGTCCGGTGAGCCGGTCGTTGGCGCCCATCAGCGCGGTGACGATGCCGGCCGACGAGGTCTCGTACGGCTCGTCCCAGCCGCCCACGACCACGGCCCGCACCCGCGCGGTGTCCACGGTCGCGAGGAAGCGCTCGAAGAGCGGCTGCCACTGCTCGTCCTCGGGGTCGGCATACGTCGGGGCGGACAGCCGCCAGGCCACGGCGGCGGCGTCGGGCAGCTCGGCCGCCGCACCGGGCGCCGGGAACTCGAACACGGGCAGGCCGTGGAACTCCTGCAGGTGAACCCCAATGGTCATGAATGCTCCAGACACCCGGACGTGACACCGGACGACGTCGACCGGCTGATGTCCGCAGTTCTACCAAGCGCGACCGACAACGCCGGTGCCGGGCCCGGGCCCGGCACCGGGCGGGGGAGCGCCGGGTGCGGCGCCTCCCGTGCGTGTCCGTTCAGGTATCTGATGACTTGTCTGATAATCATCACTCGTGCTCATGCGTCGCACTCTCACCGCGCTTCTGCTCGCCGTGGCCACGCTCCTCGTGGCCCTCCCGGCCGCCGGCGCCGACGCCCCCACGGGCGGGGACACCCCACCGACCGGCGAGGCGACCGGGCGGTCCGCCCTCCCGGCCTCGTTCACCATCTCGGGGCTCGACCTCCACGACGGCCACGTGGTCAAGTTCGGCGACACCTACTACATGTACGGCTCGATGTACGGCTGCGGCTTCGAGTGGTACATGGCGCCCACCCCCTGGTGCGGGTTCGGGGTCTCCACGGCCCCCGCGCCGCAGGGGCCGTGGAGCACCCCCAAGCCGCTCTTCGACCCCACCACCGTCGACCCGTGGACCGACAACTCCTGGCAGGACACGTGCGGTGGCACCGCACAGGGCTGCTTCAACCCGCGCATGATCCGCCGCACCGGCTGGGGCCGCGACGACGGGGTCTTCCTCCTCTGGTTCAACAGCCCCCGGCACTACTCGATCGACGGGTCGAACGCCTACAACGTCATGGGCTGCGCCTCCGCCGCCGGACCCTGCGGGCCCGGGGCGCAACCGAACGGCTCGTACCGCAAACCCGGCCTCTCCTTCTGCACCGGCAACGGAGACTTCGGCTTCATCGCCTCCGGCACTCCCGGCGGCGGGCCCGCCCTCGTCTGCACCCTGCCCGGCGCCGTCCAGCTCAACATCGAGGAGCTCGACGGCTGGGGGAGCGGCGGGCACGGCGTCGGCGTGCGCAAGGTCGCCGGGCTCAGGAACGTCGAGGGGCCGGGCGGCTACTGGGACCCGGTGCTGCGGAGGTACGTCCTCACCTACGCCGACCCCGCCTGCGGCTACTGCTCCGGCACCCCGATCGGCTACGCCACCGCGCCGTCCCTCTACTCCGGCTGGACCGCGCCCGGCAACGTCGGCTGGAGCGCCCCCGCGTCCGGGCGCCGCGTCTTCAACGCCAACAGCTGCGGAGGCCAGCCCAGGACCGTCACCGTCCTCGACGGGCAGCCCTGGCAGATCATCGACCTCTGGCTCGGCACCCGCAACGAGGCCGCGGCGCCCACCCACCTCGTGCCGCTGGGCTACACCCCCACCCCGGGCACCCCCGGCGACGGTCACGTCTGGCGCCCGCCGCTCGCCCTGAACTGCTGACGGCCTGGTACGGAGAGGTGAAGGACCGGCCCGCCCAGGAGTGGCGAGGGGGTACGGCGGGGCGGGCCTGGTGGGATGTGCCCGCCGGAGCACCGGCCCCACCCCTGAAGGGAACGCCCATGACGCCCCGTCACCACCCTGAGGACCACCGCGAGAGCCGGCTCGTGCGCCAGGCCGGACGGCGGTCCGGCCAGCCGCGCCCCGGCCGCCTGCGCGCCCTCGCCGCCGGCGCCGCGCTCGGCGGTCTGCTGCTCGGCGCCGCCGCGCCCGCCGTGGCCGCCGACCCCGGCCCCGAGGCGCGGCCCGCCGCCGTACGGCAGGACACGCAGGCCACCGTCACGGTGACCGGGAGCGGCAGCGCGTCCGCCGCGCCCGACCTGGCCGTGCTCTCGGTCGGCGTCGAGGCGACCCGCAAGACCGCGAAGGAGGCGATGACCGCGCAGAAGACCGCGGCCCAGGCGCTCCTGGACGCGCTGGACGCGCAGGGCATCGAGGACCGTGACATCCGCACCGAGAGCCTGTCCCTCTCTCCGGTCTACACGCAGACCCGGGAGGGGGAGAGCAAGGTGACCGGCTACCAGGCCGGGCAGAGCTTCTCCGCGAAGGTCCGCGACATCGACAGGGCGGGGCAGGTCGTCGGCGCCGTCAGCGACGCCACGGGCGACGCGGGCCGCATCAACGGCGTCACCTTCGACGTGTCCGATCCGACCTCGCTGCGCGCCAGGGCCCGCACGGCCGCCCACCACAACGCGCAGGACAAGGCCACCCAGTACGCCGAGCTCAGCGGCCGCAAGCTCGGACGCCTGATCTCGCTCACCGAGGGCGAGAGCGTCCGCCCGGCGCCCGGGACCGCCCCGAGCGCGCCCGCGGACGGGGGCGGGGACCTGCCGCTCGCCCCGGGGGAGATCGAGGAGCACGTGACGGTGGTGGCGGTCTACGAGCTGCTCTGAGGCGCGCCCGGCGCGCCGCCGGGAGCCGCGGGGACGGTGGGGGCCGCCGGGGCCGCCCGGGGACATCCGGGCCGTCGCGGGTGACGCCGGGCCGCGGGGGGGCCTGGGCTCACGGGGCCGGGGCCGCGTCCGCCCGCTCCGACGTGGTGGCGCGGGGGCGATGGGCGGCGGGGCGGCGCGGTGGGCGACGCCGGGGCCGTCGTGAGCGACGCCGGGCCGCGGAGGGCGGCCCGGGCTCACGGGCCGGGCCGCCGAGGGCACTGAGCTCACGGGATGGGGCCGCCTCCGCCCGCTCCGGCGGTGGCGCGGGGGAGGGCGCTGGGATGCGGGGTCGTCCGGACGGCCGGGCCGGCCAGGGACGCGGTGAGCCGCCGGGCAGCGGCGGCCGGGTCGGCGCAGGGGGAACGCGCCGGCCGCCGCGCCCTCGGAGATCGCCGAGGTCAGCGCCTCTTTCCGGGCGCGGTCCAGCGAGCCGGAGAGCTCGCGCAGCGCCGTTTCCCGGGCGCCGCCGCCCAGCTCTCGTCCGCAGCAGCCGGCCCTCGGCCTGGCCGGCCGGGCGTACCGGCTGCCCACCTGCCGCGCGGACCGCCGTACGGCCGGGTCCGGCGGCCCAGGAGGGCGCGCAGCCGGGCCGCCGCCGTACGGCCGTGGTCCGGCGGCCCGGGAGCCTGCGCAGCCGGGCCGGGTGCTGCTCGGCGGACTCGTGCGAAGGCGGCCGTGACCAGCTGTTCCTTGGTGGCGAAGGGGTACGGGACCAGGGCGGTGCCCACCCCGGGCTCGGCCGCCGCGTCGGAGATCCGCAGCGCCCCGACACCCCCGCGCCCCGATCTGGCCCACGGCCGCCCGCAGCGGGCCTCCTGTCGCTGGGGCACGGCCGCCCGCAGCAGGGCCTCCCGCCGCTCGGGCGCGCTCGACCGCGCTCTCGCCACGGCCCGACCGCTCCCCAGCGCATGGCATGTGCGTGCTGTCGCAAAGAGGGCCCCGGGAGGACGTCACCGGCCGTCCGGTCGCCGGGCCGCCCATAATGAAGGGACCGTCGACTTCAGGAGGTCCTGTGACCGGCACTGGCTCCGACCACACGCTGCGGGCACGGCTGCGCGCGCTGCGCCCCGCGGCCTTCGGCGCCGACCCGGCGGGGGAGCGCATGGAGCGCATCCGCCGCTCCCCGAATTTCGCCGACGGGGTCTTCCAGAACCCCGAGCAGGCCCGGCACCGGCCGTCCGGTTCCACCGTCGAGTTCGCGAAGATCTACTTCGAGAAGGAGGCTCGGGCGCGCCGGGCCCCCCTCGGCACGATCCCGGTCCACCCGACCACCGTCGCCGACCTGGCCCGTACTCCGGCCACCGGGCTCCGCCTCACCTGGATGGGGCACTCCAGCGTCCTCGCCGAGATCGACGGCCGGCGGGTGCTCTTCGACCCCGTGTGGGGCGACCGCTGCTCGCCCTTCGCCTTCGTCGGTCCCAAGCGGCTCCATCCGGTCCCCGCACCCCTCACGACCCTCGGTCCGGTCGACGTCGTCGTGATCTCCCACGACCACTACGACCACCTCGACCTGCCGACGATCAAGGCGCTCGCCGGCACCGGGACCCTCTTCGCCGTCCCGCTCGGCGTCGGCGCCCACTTGGAGCACTGGGGCGTGTCCGCCTCCCGGATCCGCGAGCTCGACTGGACCGAGTCCACCGAGCTCGGCGACCTGCGGCTCACCGCGACACCCGCCCGCCACTTCTGCGGCCGAGGGCTGCGCAACCAGCAGCACACCCTGTGGGCCTCCTGGGTGGTCGAAGGCCCCGAGCACCGGATCTACCACAGCGGCGACACCGGCTACTTCTCCGGCTTCAAGGAGATCGGCGCCGCCCACGGCCCCTTCGACGCCACCATGATCCAGATCGGCGCCTACTCCGAGTACTGGCCCGACATCCACATGACGCCCGCCGAGGGCCTGCGCGCGCATCTCGACCTCCAGGGCGGCCGTCCGCACGGCGTGCTGCTGCCGATCCACTGGGGCACCTTCAACCTGGCCCCGCACCCGTGGGCCGAGCCCGGCGCCTGGACGAAGGACGCCGCCGAGGAGGCCGGCCAGGACGTGGCCCTGCCGCGCCCCGGCCAGCCCTTCGAGCCCGCGGGCGCCGTACCGGCCGAGCCCTGGTGGTCCGAGGTCTCCCACCCGATCGCACGCCACTGGCGCCGCTCCCTGCCCCCGCGCACGGCGCCCGAGGACCGCAGCGGCGAACCGGCTCCCGCCGGCGGTCGCTGACGCCGCCCCCACCGCTCTCGGAGACGCGCGCGGTCCCACGGCGACGCGCGCACCCACGCGAACGCGAATCCGGACCGGTCCGGTCCGTGCCGACAGCGACGTGGAGACGCCGGGCGGCCGGCGCCCGAGTGTCTCCGCGCCGCCCGGCCCGCACGCCCGCGACGGGATTCCGGTCAGGGGTGGTTCCGGCAACGGAGCGGCGGCCCGCGTCGGCATCCGCCGCGCTCCGTTCCCGTTCCGCTCCGCCCGTACGGCGAGTTTCGGCCAAGTGTTCTCGGCCTGTCGCGTGAGGGGTGATACCAGACCGAGGCGGTCTACGGGTAAGTTTGCCAACTGCGCACCGCACATGAACGGTTGACGACTACAGTGGGTGCTTGGTGATCATCGGTAGGCTCATCTCACCCACGTAGGAAACCCCCGTAGCACACCCCCCGTAGTGCACCCCCGTAGTACGCCGATTCCTGGGCACGTACCAAGGACACTCATGTCTCAACTTCGCGCACCCGCCGCGCGGTCCGACCGCCGCGAGGGCGGGCGGCACGGCCGGTCAGGCGCCCGCACCGCCGTCGGCACGACCGGCGCCGGCCCCGCTCAGTCCCCCGCGCCCCTCCCGAACGAGGCCCGCATACGCCCCCAACTCCTGCGTACCTCCGTCCTTCCGGCCATTGCCGTGGCGCTGGGCGGCGCCGCCGCCGTGCTGTTCACGATCCGCTCCACCGGCGCCCACGTGACTCCCGGCCTGTGGGCCGCGCTCACCGGCGCCGCGGCGCTCACGGTCGCCTCGGTGACCGCCGCCGCCCTCGGCGCCGACCGGGCGGCCAAGGCGGTTCTCGACCGCGCCAACGCGCTGCGCCGCAGCAGCGCCCGCGACCAGAGCGAACTGCGCGAGGTCGTCGAACAGTTGCGCAGGGGCGAGTCCCCGCAGCCCCGTCCCGCCGCCCCCGCCGGCTCCCCCTCGGGCGACGAGTTCGACCTGCTGTCACGAGAGCTGACGCAGTCTCACGAGGCCGCCGTGGCCGCCGTCGTGGCCGCCTCGCAGCTCTCCAGCAGCGTCGGGAACGAACAGAAGGTCGAGGTCTTCGTCAACCTCGCCCGCCGGCTCCAGTCCCTCGTCCACCGCGAGATCCAGCTCCTCGACGAGCTGGAGAACGAGGTCGAGGACCCCGAGCTGCTCAAGGGCCTCTTCCACGTCGACCACCTCGCCACCCGCATCCGCCGGCACGCCGAGAACCTCGCCGTCCTCGGCGGCGCCATCTCCCGTCGCCAGTGGTCGAATCCGGTCACCATGACGGAGGTGCTGCGCTCCTCCATCGCCGAGGTCGAGCAGTACCCGCGGGTGAAGCTGGTCCCGCCGATCGACGGAACGCTGCGCGGCCACGCCGTGGCCGACGTCATCCACCTCCTCGCCGAACTGGTCGAGAACGCCACGCTGTTCTCCGCGCCGCACACCACCGTGCTGCTGCGCGCCCAGTACGTCACGGCGGGTCTGGCCATCGAGGTCGAGGACCGCGGACTCGGCATGCCGGTCGGCGAGCAGAACAAGATGAACGCGCTGCTGGCCGACCCCGACCAGGTCAACGTCGCGCACCTGCTCCAGGACGGCCGCATCGGACTCTTCGTCGTCTCCGCCCTCGCCCGGCGCCACGGCATCGCCGTACGTCTCCAGTCGAACATCTACGGCGGAGTCCAGGCCGTGCTCGTGCTGCCGCAGGGCCTGCTCGGCGCCGACCCCGAGGGGCTGGCCCGCACTGAGGCGCGGACCCCGGGGCAGCCGCAGGCCACGGCAGAGGTCCAGGCCCCGGCCCACGCCCCGGTGGCCCCCCAGCCCGCCGCGCCGACGCCGCCCCAGGTCACGGCCGCCCCGCCGGCCCCGGCCCCGATGCCGTCGGCTCCCGTCGCGCCCGCGCCCACCCCGGTAGCGGCGCAGGCACCGACGCACACCCAGCCGTACCCGCAGGCACACATTCCGGCTCCGTCGGCCCCCGTCGCCCCGGCTGCCCCCGCAGTACCGCGACCCGTGGCCCACAACGGCACCGCGCCCGGCGCGGCCGGTGCCCCCGCCGGTGCCGCCCTGCCCGGCCTGCCGGGCGTCCCCGCCGGCTCCACCCCGCCCGGCCTGCCCGGCGCGGGAGCCCCCGCGGGCGGCCCCGGCGCACCGGGTCTGCCCGGTGCATCCGGTCTGCCCGGTGTCCCGCACCAGCCCGCCCCCGCCGAGCCCGTACGGCCCGGCACCGCTCACTTCGCTCCGGCCGCCGAGGTCCCCCCGGCCTCGCGCCCCGGAGTGCCGGGCAGGCCCGACCTCCCCAAGCGGCGCGCCCAGGAACACCTCGTCCCGCAGTTGCGTGACGAGCCGGTGGCCCGCAAGCCCGAGGAGCACGCCCTGCACGACCCGGGGCTGATGGCCGCCTTCCAGCGCGGCATCGGTCTCGCAGAATCCCAGCCCGCCCCCCGTGAATCGCTGCGTCCCGGCGACGCGCACAAGGAGTAGATCACCATGGCGAGCAATGTGCCGCACGGCCATTCCTCGGATCTCGACTGGCTGCTGAGCGGCCTGGTCCAGCGTGTCCCGTACACCCGTAACGCCGTACTGCTCTCCTCCGACGGCCTCGTGAAGTCCGTCCACGGCCTCGACCCCGACGCGGCCGACCACATGGCCGCGCTGGCGTCCGGCCTGTACTCGCTCGGCCGCAGCGCCGGCGCGCGCTTCGGCGACGGCGGCGAGGTCCGCCAGGTCGTGGTCGAACTGGACTCCACCCTGCTGTTCGTCTCCACCGCCGGCTCCGGCACCTGCCTCGCGGTCCTCGCCGGCCGCGAGGCGGACGCCGCCGTCCTCGGCTACGAGATGGCCATGCTCGTCAAGAGCGTGCGGCCGTACCTGGTCACCCCGGCCAGACAGGCCGCCGGCGCGGCGGGCAGTGCGGTCCAGTGACCATGGGCGCTCACCACGAAGGGCCCTGGCTCGACGACGCGGCAGGCCGGCTGATCCGTCCGTACACCGTGAGTGGCGGTCGGACCAAGCCCACTGCCGCGCTCGACCTGCTCTCGATGGTGATGGCGACCGGCTCGGCCCCGCAGGCGCACATGGGTCCCGAGCACAGCCTGGCTCTCGGGCTGTGCGACGGCCCCACCTCGGTGGCGGAGATCGCGGCGCACTTACGGCTCCCGGCCGTCGTCACCAAGGTCCTGCTCTCCGACCTCGTGGACTGCGGGGCGCTCACCGCCCGAGCGCCCCGTTTCCACGCCAACCCAACCGACCGTTCCTTGCTGGAGGCAGTGCTCGATGGCCTACGACAACGGCTCTGAGCGCCACGACCGTGGTCACGACAGCTTCGCGACCGACCCCTTCCCCACCGCGCTGAAGATCCTGGTGGCCGGGGGGTTCGGCGTGGGCAAGACCACCTTCGTGGGCGCGGTCAGCGAGATCGAACCGCTGAGCACCGAAGAGCTGCTCACCTCCGTCAGCGCGGCCACCGACAGCCTGGAGGGCGTGGAGTCCAAGACCACGACCACGGTCGCGATGGACTTCGGGCGCATCACCCTCGACGACCGCAACGTGCTGTACCTGTTCGGCACCCCGGGCCAGGAGCGCTTCTGGTTCATGTGGGACGAACTCTCCGAGGGCGCCCTCGGCGCGGTCGTCCTGGCCGACACCCGCCGCCTCCAGGAGTGCTTCTCCGCCGTCGACTTCTTCGAGCGGCGAGGCATCAACTTCGTGGTGGCGGTGAACGAGTTCGACGGCGCCTTCCACTACGACCCGGACGAGGTGCGGGCGGCCCTGGACCTCAAGCCGACGGTGCCGGTCGTGCTCTGCGACGCCCGGATCTCCAGCTCGGGCATCCGCACCCTGCTGACCCTCGTCCAGCATCTGCTCACCAACATCCCGGCCGCCGTGCCGACCTACGGAGCCACGACATGACCTACGACCCGACCGGTCATCTGCTGCTCACCCCCGTCGACCATGAGGCGCCCGCCCGGGTGCGCCGCCTGCGCGAACTGGGCCTCGGCGAGCAGCCCGACCCGGCCTTCGACGAGTTCGCCCACCGGCTCGCGGACGTGACCGGTGCCCCGTTCTCGATGGTCAACTTCATCGACGAGAACCGGCAGTTCTTCGCGGGCCTGCACACCCCGGCCGGCAGCCACTCGGGCACCGACCTCGGGGCGAACGCCGCCGGTGGCGGCGTCGGCCGCTTCATGGCCCGCGACCACGGCTACTGCCCGCACGTGGTGGTGCGCCGCAAGGCCCTCGTGCTGGAGGACGTCTGCGACTACCCGCGCTTCGCGGGCAACCCGGTCGTGGACGAGATCGGCATCCGCTCGTACATGGGCGCCCCGCTGATCGACCGCACCGGGGTGGCCCTCGGCACGATCTGCGTCGTCGACACGGACGTGCGGCCCTGGGGTCGCGCCGGCCTGGAGACGATCAAGGCGATGGCGGCGGAGCTGGTGGAGCAGATCCACCGCCGTGAGGACGGCCTGTTCTGACGCCTGAGGGGCCCTGACGGGCCCTCACGGACCTGCGGTGTGACGGCCTTTCCCTCGGGCGGCCCGTGGTCGCAGGGCCTGCGATCGCATCGCCTGTGATCGGAGGGACCTGTGATCGGACGGTCCCGTGATCGGACGGTCCTTGTGTCGCGCCCCGCGTCCGGGCGTGACGTTGCCCCGGTGTTCGGCTTCCCTGCCGGACGCCGGGGCGCGGTTCTTCCGGTGGTGGGGCGTCAGACGTGGGCCGGCTCCATGCGGACCACTTCGGAGAGCCGCTCCGACCAGCTGCCCTTGTCCTGGCCGAGGGCGACCTCGGCGAGCCGGAGGAGCTGGATGTCGGAGGTGCCCGCGGGGGCGAAGATGTGGTGCGCGTCGCGGAGGTAGCGCTCGATGGGCCGATCGGTGAAGAGGCCGGCCGCCGCGTGGATCTCCATGGCGTTGCGCCCGGAGTCGATGGCGGACTCGACGTTGACCAGCTTGGCGTTCATGAGCTCGGTGTCGCAGGACATGCCCTGGTCGAGCAGGTGAACGGCGTGGTAGGCGGCGAGCCGGGCCGTCATCAGGCGCGACTGCATCTGCCCCAGCTTCAGCTTGACGGTGGGGAGTTCGGCGAGCGGCTTGCCGTAGCGGATGCGCTCGGTGGCGAAACGGGTGGTCTCCTCCAGGATGGCCTGGTGGATGCCGAGCGACACCGCGGTGAGGTTGGCGCGGCCGTAGAGCACGCTGGAGGAGTACGCGACGGCCAGACCGTCGCCCTCGTCTCCGAGCCGGTTCGCGGCCGGAACGCGGCAGTTCTCGAAGATGAGCTCGCCGAAGCTGAAGCCGTGCAGGCCCATCGCCGACTGCTGCGGACCGGTCCTGAACCCCGGGCGATCGGATTCGACCAGGAAGGCGGTAAGCCCCTTGGATCCCGGACCGGTTCGGACCACGACGCCGTGGAGGTCGCCGACGTGGCTGTTGCCGACGTAGACCTTGCTGCCGTTGAGCACGTAGTCGTCGCCGTCGCGCACCGCGCTCGCGGACATGCCGAGGACATGCCCGCCGGACTCGGGCTCGGTCACCGCGATGGTGGGCAGGCACTCGCCGGCGGCGATGGCCGGAAGCCAGGTCTTCCGCTGTTCGTCGCTGCCGAAGTGGACGATCTTGGCGGTGCCGAGCTGCGAGGCCTGCACCATGGCACCCATCGCGCCGCTGACCCGCGAGAGCTCCTCGATGATGATCGTCTTGGCCAGGTGTCCGGCGCCCATGCCGCCGTACTCGTGGCCGATAGTCGCCCCCAGCCACCCCTGTTCGGCGATCAGTCGGGACAGCTCGTGGTGCACGGAGCGCGACGCTTCCATCTCCGCTATGCGCGGCCGGACCTCACGCTCTGCGAAGCTCCGGACCGCCTCACGGAGTTGATGATGCAGTCGACTGCTGAAGTAGCCGTCCATCCGAGTCCTCCTCTGCGAACGCCTGCTCGTCGAGTGGTCCGAGCAGGTGGTGCATCGGCAGTGGTCCCGTCCCGAACAGGCCGACCACTTCATGGTGTTGATCTTTCTGGGGCGGATCAATATCGCCACCAAGTTTGGCCGAAACCGGAATGGTTGACGTTCGTTTCTGACTGTGTTTCGCGTGGTCTCGGCGTTTCGGGTCAGACTTGTGCGCCATCCCCCGGGGGCGTGTTTCTGCCACTTGCCAACGGCATGAGAACTGCGGGCATATGGCGACGAGGAGGTGCGGATCGCCTCATGCGTCACTTCGTCACCGAAGAAGCGGCATTCCGGAACCGTCCGCCGGACCGAGCGGCACCGGAGCCACGTGGCACCCGGCTCCGCGGACCCCGTTCGGAGGGCGCGCCGGGGGGATGCGCGGACGCGGTAGGGCGCACAGGGGGTCACACGGAGTGAAGGGGGCTCGTCACGGAGCGTGCGCGGGCGCATGCGCCCGAGGCCGCTCCCTCCGTCGCTCTCCGTCCGGAGGCGCGATGTCAGAGGGGGGCCGTAGCGTCGGACGCATGGCAACCGCGGACGACATGCGCAGGATCGCCCTCTCGCTGCCCGGGGCGTTCGAGAAGCTCGCCTGGGGCATGCCCACCTTCCGGGCCGGCCAGGGTGGGCGCGTCTTCGCGTCGCTGGACGACGACGACCAGGTGATGGGCGTCAAGTGCCCCAAGGAGGAGCGGGCGGAACTGATCGCGGCCGAGCCGGACAAGTTCTTCCTGCGCGAAGGGCACGACGACGCCTGGGCCTGGATACGGGTCCGGCTCGGCGCCCTGGAGGACGAGGAGGAGCTGCGCGCGATCCTGGCCGACTCCTGGCGGCAGGCCGCCCCGCGCCGACTCCTCGCCCAGCACCCCGACCTGGGCCGGCCGGCCGCGGACGAGTGAACGCGCCGACGGCCGGCGTTCACCCCAGGAAGGTGGAGATCCTCGCCCGCAGGGCCGCCGGGTCGAGCCCCTGCCCGGCCAGGTGCTCCTCGATCGTGCCGTAACGACGCAGCTCGGCGCGCCCGATCCCGAGCCCCAGCACCCGGTGCGGCACCTCGGCGAGCGCGTCGTTGGCGGCGCCCGTCGAGGTCCCGGCGAGATAGGGCTCCACCAGGACGACGTCCGGGCGCGCCCCGGCCGCCGCCCGGCGCAGCGTCGCGCCGTCGAAGGGCCGCACGGTCGTCGCGTACAGCACCGTCACGTCCAGGCCCTCCGTCGCGGCCAGCACGTTGTCGAGCATCGGCCCCACCGCGACGACGACTCCCCGAGAGCCCTCGCGCACCACGGTGAAACCGCTCCGGGCCAGCGGGTACGCCGAGGCGTTGGCGTGCACCGAGAGGCGCACGTACACCGACCCGTCGCCCGCGGCGGCCTGCCGCAGCAGGGTCTCCGCCTCGTCCGGGTGCCCCGGCACGTGCACGGTCCAGCCGTCCAGGGTGTCCATGAGGGCCACGTCACCGGGCGACATGTGGGTGAAACCGCCGGCCGGCCAGTCGTACGAGCCGCCCGCGCTGACCAGGACGCCGTGCACGCCCTGGTGCCCGAAGTCCAGCTTCAGCTGCTCGAAGGGCCGCTCCACCAGGAAGCTGGCGAAGGTGTGCATGATCGGGCGCATCCCGGTCAGCGCCATCCCGCCGCCCGCCCCGACGAGGAGCTGCTCCCGGATCCCGACGTTGATCACGCGGTCCGGATGGCGCCGCAGCGCCTCCTGGAAGCCGTCCTTGCTGATCTCGGCGAGCAGGAGCGCGAGGCGGGGGTCGGCGTCGAGCAGGCGGCTGGTGGTGGCGATGAAGCGGTCACGCATGGTGTCCACGGAAGGATCTCCTCGAAGGTGCTGTCGGCGCAGGTCGGGAACGGAAAAGAAGGAAGGGGACTCAGGGGTTCTTGGGCTCGACGCGGGCGACGACGGCCCGCGGCCGGCCCGGGTGCGGCGCGGTGTAGGCGGCGTACAGCGCCTCGTGGTCCCGGCCGTCCACGGTCTCGGCGGACCAGCCGGCCGCCTCGAACCGCGAGGCGATCCCGCCGGGCCAGCCGTACGTGGCGGAGCTGTTGTCGATCACCACCGTGTGCAGCTGCTCGAGACCGGCCGGCCCGGCGTAGGCGAGCGCCTCGTGATTGCTCCCCTCGTCCAGTTCGGCGTCCCCGATCAGCACCCACACCTTCGGCTCGGGCAGCCCCTGCGCCCGCAGGCCGAGCACGCTCCCCACGGCCAGCGGCAGCCCGTGCCCGAGCGACCCGCTCCCGATCTCGACGCCCGGCACGAGCGTCCGGTCCGGGTGGTGCCCGAGCGGCGAGTCGTAACCGCCGAACCCGGTCAGCACGTCCTCCCCGACGAAGCCCTTGTCGGCGAGGACGGCGTAGTACGCCATGGGCCCGTGCCCCTTGGACAGCAGGAACCGGTCCCGCCCGGGATCGTCGACCGTTCCCGGCGACACCCGCAGCACCCGGTCGTGGAGCACCCAGAGCGCGTCGAGCGTGGAGGTGGCAGCGGGGGAGTGCTTCTCGTCCCCGGTCATCAGCCCCATCAGGCGCTGCAGCCGCTCGATGTCGCCTCGCGCGTCCGCCGTGCCCGTCACATACGTCGTGTTCGTCATGACACACACCGTGCAACCTCAAGTGCGCTTGAGGTCAACCCGTCAAAGGGTTCGTGAGCACACGCGGAAGTGCGGTATGGTTCTCATGCGCGTTCGGCCGGGGAAACCCCAGGTCAGACGGGCATCGGGACGTGGCGCAGCTTGGTAGCGCACTTGACTGGGGGTCAAGGGGTCGCAGGTTCAAATCCTGTCGTCCCGACTCGAAAGAGTCGTAGATCAGAGGCCGTTTCAGAGAGATCTGAAACGGCCTCTGACTCGTTTCCGGGGCCCCGTCGGGGGCCGACCTGTCGTGACCGCGTCAGCGGGCGACCACGACCGGGCTCGGCAGGGACCGGGGGCACACAGCACGCTGAGGTGGTGCCGGGAAAACAGTCGATCAGCAGCAGCCGCCGGCGGTGGCGCCGACCGGTCCGCTCGCCTGGGCGCCGCCGGTGGCCGGGCCGGCGCAGCACGTGCCGGCCTGCTGCTCGGCCAGAGTGTCGGCGTCGGCCTTGACGACGTACACCTCCCACGGCTCGCGGCCGGGGCCGTGGACCCACACCTTGTCCTGGAGCGCGTAGCAGCAGGTGGTGTCGCTCTCCTCCGTGGTGGCGAGACCTTCGTGGGCCAGCCTGGTGGTGGCCGCGCGGACGGCTTCGGTGCTGTCGACCTCGACGCCGAGGTGGTCCAGGCGCGTGTCCTCGCCGTCGACGCCCTCGATGAGGACGAGCTTGAGCGGCGGTTCGGTGATGGCGAAGTTGGCGTAGCCGTCGCGGAGCTTCGCCGGCTCGGTGCCGAAGAGCTTGCTGTAGAAGGCGACGGATGCCGAGAGATCGGGGACGCGCAGGGCGAGCTGTACGCGAGACATGACGGTCCTCCTGTTCGTGAGCGGGTGGTCGGGCCGGTCAGCAGCCGCCGGAGGCGGCCGGGGAGCCGCCGCCGAGCTGGATGAGTGCGGGGCCGGGGGCGGGGGCGCAGCAGCCGCCGCCGTCACCCGTCTCGTCGCTCTGCGGCTGGTCGAAGAGGCCGGCGCCGCCGCAGACCCCGGTCTCCGGGAGGACGAGTTCGACCCGCTCGGCGGACTCGTGGTCGCCGGCGATGGCGGCGACGACGGAGCGGACCTGCTCGTAGCCGGTGAGGGCGAGGAACGTGGGCGCGCGGCCGTACGACTTCATGCCGACCAGGTACACCCCGCCCTCCGGGTGCGACAGCTCCTTCACGCCGTGCGGGTAGACGGTGCCGCAGGAGTGCTGGTTCGGGTCGATGAGCGGGGCCAGTTCGACCGGGGCCTGGAGGCGCTCGTCCAGGCCGAGGCGGAGCTCGGAGAGGAAGGACAGGTCGGGGCGGAAGCCGGTCAGGACGATGACCTCGTCGACGGGGTCGAGTCGGCGGCCGTCCTCGGCCACCAGCACGAGCTGCTCGCCGTCGCGCTCGATCGCGTCCGTACGGAAGCCGGTGACGGCGTCGGCGTGGCCCTCGTCGACGGCGGCCTTGGCGGCGAGGCCGAGGGCGCCGCGGGCGGGGAGCTGGTCGGCGGTGCCGCCGCCGAAGGTGGAGCCGGAGATGCCCCGGCGGAGGATCCAGGTGGCGTGCGTGCCCGTGCCGTCCTCGGACTTCGCGAGGTCGGCGAGGGTGGCCAGTGCCGTGAAGGCGGAGGCGCCGGAGCCGATGACGGCGGTGCGCTTGCCCGCGTACCGGCCTCGTACGGCGGGGTCGTTGAGGTCGGGGACGCGGTAGGAGATCCGGTCGGCCGCCGCGCGCTCGCCGAGCGCGGGGAGGCCGTCGCCGCCCGCCGGGCCCGGGACCGCCCAGGTGCCGGAGGCGTCGATGACGGCGCGGGCGAGGATCCGGTCTTCGCGCCCGTCGGCGTACCGGACGTGGACGGTGAAGGGCTGGGTCTCGCGGTCGGCGTCGACGATCCGGTCTCGGCCGACGCGGGAGACGCCGGTGACCTGGGCGCCGAGCCGGACCTTGTCGCCGAGGACGTCGGCGAGAGGCTGCAGGTAGTCGGCCGCCCAGTCACCGCCGGTCGGATAGGTGCCCGCGTCAGGCTTCACCCAGCCGGTGGGGGCGAGCAGCTTCTCGGCGGCCGGGTCGGTGGCCTCGCCCCAGGTGGAGAAGAGCCGCACGTGCGACCACTCACGCACCGCCGCGCCGGCCCGCGCACCCGCCTCCAGGACCAGCGGCTCCAGGCTGCGGTGGACGAGGTGAGCAGCGGCGGCCAGGCCGGCAGGGCCGGCCCCGATGACCACGACGGGCAGCTGCTCGGTGGCGGTGACGTTCATGGCGATTCCCCTTGTGCTTCGACGTCCGTCGATCTCTTGCGCCTTCAGCATGGCACCTGTATCGACGGGCGTCAACATAGACATTCATCGAATTGGTCGGTTCGCTCGCGGAGCGCGGCAAGGTCGCAGGCACTCTCTCGGTCGGACCCGGTCGGACCCGGTCGGACCAGGCCGGGCCGCCGGCGGGTGGTCCGCTGGTGGTGCGGCATGCGGCCCCTGGGCGCCTGGTTCGACGTGTGTCAACATAGGCGTATGTCGAATGTGAAGGCGCTGCCGCTGCTGGAGCCCGCCGTCGAGCCCTGCTGCCCGCCGCTGAACGAGCGCCCGCTGACGGCCGAAGAGGCCGAGCGGACCGCGGTCATGTTCAAGGCGCTGGGTGACCCGGTCCGCCTGCGCCTGTTCTCGTCCGTCGCCTCGCACGAGGGTGGCGAGGCATGCGTCTGCGACATCTCCGACGTCGGCGTCTCCCAGCCCACGGTCTCCCACCACCTGAAGAAGCTCAAGGAGGCCGGGCTGCTCTCCTCCGAAAGGCGCGGCACCTGGGTCTACTACCGCGTCGAGCCCGCCGTACTCGCAGCCATGGGTGCGCTCCTCACCAAGGCCGCCGCCGCGTAGTCCCCGCAGGAGCTCGGGCACAGCCCCATATCGCCGTGGAACCGCACGGACGGCGACATCTGTACCATCCTCACGCGCCCCCTCGGCTCAGGCGGCGCCGAGCAGGCCGGCGATCTGCCGGGCGGCTTCCCGAGCGGAGCGGCCGACGCCGATGAGGGTGGCGGAGGCGGGGCCGGTCCAGTCGCCGTAGCCGAGCAGGTGGAGGCGGGGCTCGCCGAGGGCCTGGGTGCCGTGGGTGGGGATGTGACCGCGGGAGCCTCGCAGGCCGAGGGGTGCCAGGTGGGAGAGGGCGGGGCGGAAGCCGGTGCACCAGATGACCGCGTCGGCCTCGGCCGTCATGCCGTCGGCCCAGTCCACGCCGGTCGTGGTGAGGCGGGTGAACATCGGCTGGGCCTTGAGGAGTCCGGCGTCCCGGGCTTGGCGTACGGGTGGGACGGCGACGATGTCGCCGAGCGAGGCGACGCCGCCGGTGTCGGCGAGGCCTTCGTCGAGGGCGCGGCGGCGGGCGGTGGCGTGGTCGAAGAGGGCGCGGCCGTCGATGTCGTCGGCGAGGTAGCGGGGTTCGCGAAGCGTGACCCACGTCAGCTCGGAGTCGTACGCGAGGTCGGCGGCGATCTGGGCGCCGGAGTTCCCGCCGCCCACCACCACGACCCGCTGTCCGACGAAGTCGGCCGGGCGTCGGTACTCGACCGTGTGCAGCTGGGCGCCCTTGAACTCCGTACGCCCGGGGACGGCGGGAACGAAGGGGCGCCACCAGGTGCCCGTCGCGCTGATGACCGTACGGGCGCGCCAGGTCCCGGCATCGGCCTCGACGCGCAGGAACTCGCCGTCGCGGTGGACCGATTCGACGCGGACGGGGCGCATGAGGGGGAGCTCATAGCGCTGCTCGTAGTCGGAGAGGTACGAGACGACATGGGCGGCGTCCGGGTATGTCTCGCCCGGTTGCGGCGGCATGAGTCGGCCCGGGAGGGAGGAGTACGCGGCCGGGGAGAAGAGGTGGAGGGAGTCCCAGGTGTGCTGCCAGGCGCCGCCGGGGGTGGCCCGGGCGTCGAGGACGACGAAGTCCAGGCCGAGGCGGCGCAGGTGGTAGCCGGCGGCGAGCCCGGCCTGGCCGCCGCCGATCACCACCACGTCCACGACCTGGGTCACTCGGCGTCCGTCTTCCCGCGCATGAAGATGACCGCGACCAGGGCGAGACCCGCGACCACGCCGATGACCTGCATCCCGACGAACGCGGGCACGGAGGCGGGCGCGATGCCCGCGAAGGTGTCGGTGAACGCGCGTCCGATCGTCACCGCCGGGTTCGCGAACGAGGTCGACGAGGTGAACCAGTAGGCCGCGCCGATGTACGAGGCGACCGCGACGGGCGCGAAGCGGAGCCGGTCGGTACGGGCCAGGCCGAAGATCAGCAGGATCAGGCCGGCCGTCGCCACGACCTCGCCGAGGAGCAGGTTGCCGGCCGAGCGGTCGTGCGTGGACCACTGCACCAGCGGCTCGCCGAACATCGCGTCCGCCAGGATGGCGCCGAGGATCCCGCCGACGATCTGGGAGGGGACGTAGACGGCGAGCTCGCTCCCCGTCACACCCGCGCCGCCGCGGCAGGCGGTCCACCACTCGGCGAGGCTGACGGCCGGGTTGAAGTGGGCGCCGGAGACCGGGCCGAGGAGGGCGATGAGCACGCCGAGGCCGAAGACGGTGGCCGTGGAGTTGGCGAGGAGCTGCAGCGCGACGTCGTCGGTGAGGTCGGTGGCCTGGATGCCGGAGCCGACGACGATCGCCACCAGGGCGGCGGTGCCGACGAGCTCGGCGGCGGCGCGGGCGGCGAGCGGGGTCCGGGGCGGGGTGGCCCCGGGCGCGGGCCGCGGCGACGTAGCGGTGGCTGTGGCGTCGCTCGCAGCGGGCTCGGTGGCGGTCACGGGCGGGTACTCCTCGGCAGGTGAGGCGAGAGCGTTACGGGCACGCTCTCTTGGTGTCGGCGTTGGCGCGGGCAGCCGCGGCCAGGTCGGCGAACCGACCGGCCAGGGCCTCGATGACGTCCGGCTTGAGCCGGTAGTAGGTGAACCGGCCGCACGGCTCCGTCTCCACGACCCCGGCCTCGCGCAGCACTCTCAGGTGGTTGGAGAGGTTCGTCTGCTTGGCACCGGTCTCCTCCACCAGGTGGGTGGTGCACAGCGTCTCGCGGGCGAGCAGGGTCACGATCTGGAGGCGCAGGGGATCACCCAGCACCCGGATCAGATCAGTATCGACTGACGTCATCATGGACTGATACTGTCACATCATCCAGGGCTGATACCAGCCTGGGGTGACCTCAACTCTCCGCGCGGCCGGCCCTTCCACCGCCCCGCACTGCCCTCCGAGGACGAAACAGATGACCGCTCCGCTCGCCTCCGTGCTCTTCGTCTGCGTCCACAACGCCGGCCGCTCCCAGATGGCCGCCGGATTCCTGCGCCACCTCGCCGGAGACCGCGTCGAGGTCCGCTCCGCCGGCTCCCTGCCGGGCGACCGGATCAATCCCTCCGCCGTGTCGGCCATGGCCGAGCTCGGCATCGACATCTCCCACCAGAAGCCGAAGGTCCTCACCGCCGAGGCCGTCCAGGCGTCGGACTACGTCATCACCATGGGCTGCGGCGACGCCTGCCCGATCTTCCCCGGCAAGAAGTACCTCGACTGGGCCCTGGAGGACCCGGCCGGCCAGGGCGTCGAGGCCGTCCGCCCCATCCGCGACGAGATCAAGGGCCTGATCGAGGGCCTCATCGCCGAGATCGACGCGAAGCAGGAGGCGTGACCGAAGGGGCCGAGCCCTCCGCCGACGACGTCCGTGAGGTCATCGTCACAGGCTCCGGCCCCGCCGGATGCACCGCCGCCCTCTCCACCGCCCGCGCCCAGCTCAAGCCCCTGCTCTTCGGCAGCTCGATCGTCGTCGGCGGCTTCCTGACCACCCGCTCGGCCTGCCGGACGAGGACGAGCTGTCCGGCCCAACTTCCGTGGCTCCGGCTGTTGTTCGCGTTCAGGGATGCAAGCCGGTAGCCTGACCGGACGGAGCCCGTGCGGCATGGGGGTGGTGAGTGCAGGCGCCTGCGACCGTCGTGCAGCTCGTTCTGCTCGTCCTTCTGGTGCTGCCCGGGGTCACCTATCAGTTCGTCCGGGAACGCCGCCGTGGGCCGGTGCCCGGTGAACGCGATCTGGGTGAGCGGGTGCTGCGGGCGGTCGTCGCCTCGATCGCACTGGACGCCCTGTACGCCGTGGTGGCGGGGCCGGCGCTGGTTCGCCTGGCTCAAGGCACCGGCGGCTGGGACGGCTTCGCGGAGCGGCCGCGCGTGGTCGGCTTCGTCGCCGTGGTGCTGTTCCTCGTCGTGCCGGCCGTCGCGGCGGTCACCGTTTCCCAGGTGGATCGGCAGCGGCGCAGGGCTCGCTTCCTGCGCACGCCCAGCGCCTGGGACCACGCGTTCCGCGACCGCGAAGCGTGCTTCGTGCGCGTGCGGCTCAAGGACGGCAACTGGACGGGCGGTTGGTACGGCGACCGGTCGTACGCCTCCTCGTACCCCCACCCGACCGAGCTGTACCTCGAATCGGCGCGCGTGATGGGTGCCGACGGCTCGTTCGGCGCGCGTGTGCACGGAACGGCGGGCCTGCTGCTGCGGGCGGAAGACTTCGACGTGCTGGAGTTCGTCGAAGCCGGAGAACCGGCGGCGGTGCCGGGGGAGGAGCGATGATGACGAACGAACCCGAACTCTCGCCCGAAGAGGCGGTGCTGCTGCAGGAGGCCGCGGAACGCGGCTACACCCCGAAACGCACGGTCGCCGAGCCGGACGAGGCGCCCGGCGGCCCGGCCGGAACCTCGAACGGCAACGAGGACTGACGCGTGGGTGGCGGGCCCGCGAGCGGCCTGGCCGAGCGGTTCTGGGAGGCGTTCCAGGTGGCCCGGCACAGCGCGGACCCCGCGTCGGTCGAGAACGCGATCGACCTCGGCCGCGCCCTGCTGGGCGCCGAGGACGTGGCCGAGCGCCGCTCGGTCCTGTCGAACCTCGGAGGTCTGCTGCAGACCCGCTACCACCAGACCGGCGACTTCGCGTTGCTGCAGGAAGCCGTCCGGGCCGTCACGGAGGCCTACTTCCTGGCCTACGGAAGCCCGGAGGATTCGGCGGGCTACGCCAACAACATCGGCATGCTCCTGCACACCGCCTTCCGGCGGAACCAGGACCACGGAACCCTGGCCGAAGCGCTGGACTGGAGCCGGGCGGCCGTCGACGAAGAACCGTCCACGAAGAAGGCGTTCTACCTGGGCAACCTCGTCGTCGCGCTGCGGACGGCGTTCACCGTCACGGAAGACCTCGCCCACCTGGCGGAAGCCGTCGAGCACGCGCGGGCCGCCGTCGCATGCTCCCCCGACGACGTGTCCACCTCCAGGAGTCTGCACTTCCTCGCCGTCGTCCTGCGCGACTGGTCCGATGAGACCGGGGAGACCGGTGTCGTGGAGGAAGCCGTCGACGCCGCGCGGCGAGCGGTGGGGCTCACGCCCGCCGGGTCGTCCGACGTGCTCGACCGTTTGAAGAACCTCGCGTACCTCCTTGACGACCGCCAC
Organism: Streptomyces sp. NPDC051921; assembly: GCF_040680975.1. Lineage (NCBI taxonomy): Bacteria > Bacillati > Actinomycetota > Actinomycetes > Kitasatosporales > Streptomycetaceae > Streptomyces > Streptomyces sp. NPDC051921. Next base: position 2,973 of record NZ_JBFAXU010000015.1, on the reverse strand, counting down.
CGGGCTCGCGGAGCGCGGGACGACCTGGCCGAACTGCTTCGGGTCCGCCAGACGCTGGTGGCCCACACCCCGGTCACCGATCCACGGCACTCGCAGAACCTTGCCGAGCTGACGACCACGGAACGGGACTGGGCCGCGCTCACCGGCGAGCGCCCGACGTCGAACCGTCGCTGGGAACGCGCCGATACCGAAGCCGAAGTGTGCGGACGGTACGCTGCCGAGTTCAAGCAGACCAGGGACCCGACCCTGCTCGACCGCGCGATCGAGCTCGGGCGTTCGGCGGCGGCGGCGACCCCCGCCGACCACCCCCATCGAGGCGTACGGCTGGACCACTTGGCCACGGCGCTGGCCACCCGGGGTGAAGAGTTGGGGGACCACGCCGCACTCGCGGAGGCCGTCAGCATCGAGCGGGAGGCGGTCGCGTGCACGCCGGCGGGCCATCCGCTGCGGATCCGGTTCCTGGGCAACCTCGCCGTCAACCTGAACGCGTTGTTCCACGCGACCGGAGACCTGGCCCACGTCGTGGACGCGATCGACGTCGCCCGCCGTGCCGCTGAGGCCACGGCCGGGCAGGGCGACCACCCGCGGTCGCTCGGGATCCTCGCCGTCGTGCTGCACAACCGGTTCCGGGTGACCGGCGAGCTGCAGGTGTTGTCGGAGGCGGTCGACCGCGCGCGGGAGTCCGTCCGCCTCGGCGCGAGCCTGGTGGCCGAGCAGGCCCAGCGGCTCTCCAACCTCGGCGCCATGCTGTCCGACTGGTTCACCAGGACGGGCGAGGCGAGCGTGCTCGACGAGGCGATCGCCGCGCACCGCGCGGCCGTGGACGTGACGGCGGACGACGACCCGGACCGGGCCCTGCGGCTCGCCAATCTCGGCGGTGTGCTGGGGATGGCGTACGAGAGGTTCGGCGACCGGGACGCGCTGCGGGACGCGATCATCGCGCGCCGGGCGTCCGTGGCCGCGACTCCACAGGACAGCCCGCACTGGCCCGGCTACACCGCGAGCCTGGCCGCCGCGCTCGCCGACTGGTGCACGAACCCCGTCGCACCCGCCGTCGCGCGACGGGAGCCGCCGGATCAGCAACTCCTCGCCGAGGCGATCGGCCTGGCCCGGAGTGCGGCGCGCAGGCCCGGGCAGGACGCCTACTCCCGGGCGGGTTTGCTGACCCGCGTCGCCAACGTCCTGGCCCTCGGCTTCCGGCACCTCGGCGACGGCGACGCGCTGACCGAGGCGCTCGGCTGCTACCGGGAGGCCGCGGAGTCCGCCGGATCGCCGACGGCGATCCGGGCGGAAGCGGCGGACCGGTGGGGAGATCTGGCCGCCGAAGCCGGGCAGTTCGACGCCGCCGCCGAGGGGTACGCCGCCGCGGTCCGGCTGCTGCCCCGGCTCGCCGGGCGCCGCCTGGGCCGTGAGGACGCCCAGTACTGGCTCGGCCGGTTCGCCGGGGTCGCCGCCGACGCGGCCGCGTGCGCGCTGGCCGCCGGCGACGAGGTGAGCGCGGTGACCCTGCTCGAATCCGGACGGTGCGTGCTCGCCGCCCAGGCGCTCGACAGCCGCGGCGATCTGTCCGACCTGCGTGAGCGGGCGCCCGAGCTGGCCGAACGCTTCCGGACGCTCACCGCGGAGTTCGAAACCGACACCACGAGCGACCGCGTGGCCCTCGCCGACGAGCTCGACGCGGTGACCGACCGGATCCGCGCGCTGCCCGGGATGGAGCGGTTCCTCCGACCCCCGCTGCTCACCGACCTCACCGCGCAGGCGCACGAGGGCCCGATCGTGTACGTCAACGTCAGCCGGCACCGGTGTGACGCGCTCGTCGTCACTCCGGCCGGGGTCCGGTCACGCGCACTGGACCGGTTGAGCGAAGAGACCGTGAGTCACCGCGTACGCGCTCTGCACACCGCGTTCACGGAGGGGCGGCCGGCCGCCGAGCAGGCGATCCACGACACGCTCGAGTGGCTGTGGGACACCGTCGTGGGCCCGGTGCTCGGCGAACTGGGGCTGACGGCGCAACCGGCGGCGGACGAGCCGTGGCCACGGGTCTGGTGGGCCCCGGTCGGGGCGCTCAGCCTGCTCCCCCTGCACGCGGCGGGGCATCACCGCGACGGCGGACCCGTGCTCCTCGACCGTGTCATCTCGTCGACGACGCCGACGATCCGCGCTCTGCGCCACGCCCGCACGGGCCGCCGCGACGACCGTCAAGAGCCGCGGCTGCTGGTGGTCGCGATGCCGCACACTCCGGACGCCCCGGACCTGCCCGGGGCACGGGCCGAAGCCGACCACCTGGCCGCCCTCGTACCCGGCGCCACGGTCCTGGTCGGCGCGGACGCGACGCGTGACGCCGTTCTCGACGCCCTGCCGGCCAGCGGCTGGGCGCACTTCGCCTGCCACGGGTACAGCGACCCGGACAACCCTTCGGACAGCCACCTCGCGCTGCACGACCACGACCGTGCGCCCTTTCGGGTGGTGGACCTTTCCCGGCTGCGCCTGCGGAACGCGGAGTTCGCGTTCCTGTCGGCCTGCGACACGGCCCGCACCACCGCACGCCTGTCCGACGAGGCGATCCACCCGTTGGCCGCTTTTCAGATAGCCGGGTTCTCCCAGGTGGTCGGCACGCTCTGGCGCGTCGACGACGTCGTGGCGCCGGCCTTCAGCCGGCAGATCTACGGCGAGCTGATCGCGGATCGATCCGGGGCGTTGCGCGCGTCGACGGCGGTCCACCGCGCGGTCAGGCAGCTCAGGACGAGGTATCCGAACCTGCCGTCGGTGTGGGCCGCACACGTCCACGCGGGCGCCTGACGACGCACCCTCCGTCGTACCGGAGGCCGATGCGAGCCGCGGCTCCTCGGCGAGCCGGCCCACGGCCCTCGCGCACCGACGCCCCCGTTATGTTTTTCGCGGTCCTGCAATGGGGCCGCTGGCCTCCGGGCCCGGCATGACTGTTGCCCCCTGTCGAACGGATGACCTGGGGGG
>NZ_JBFAXU010000014.1:179962-216755 GCF_040680975.1 Streptomyces sp. NPDC051921 | reverse complement strand
CGCATCAGCGTGCTCTTCGCGATGCTCCGCGACGGCACCTTCTACGAACCCAGAACCCCACGCCTCGCTTGACGAAAGACATAGAGGCACCCCCCCCAGAGCGGCGGAACAGTGTGCATGGGGACCAGGTTCCCGGGCATGCGGGAGTGGAGCGGATGACATGGCCGCTCCGTCTGGGCCCCGCGCTCTCCCCCCGTCCGTGGGGCCCGGCAGGGTGAAGACCGGCCCGCACCAGTGGTGGGTGCGGGCCGGTCACCGGCTCCGGACTCGGGCCTGCCCATCGTCACCCGAAGACGCCGGGTGCTGGGGGTTCGGGGGCCGCTCCGGATCCGACGGCAAGAGACGCCGGCTGCTGGGCCGGGCCCGCCCTCGCTCGGTGGGTATCACCATGCACGGTGGATACGGCCCGACCCTCGGGGTAGCCGGATCCACATGGACACCACTACTGAAGCCACGCCGCTGCGCGCCGTAGCGCTGGTCTGCACGCTTTCGCCGTCGCCGAAGCCGTCCAGCTCGCAGCTGCTCGCCGAGCAGACCATGGCCGCCCTCGCCGACCACGGCGTCACCGGGAAGGTGATCCGGATCGCGGACCACGACGTCAAACCGGGTGTCGAGGTCGACATGGGCGGCGGTGACGCCTGGCCGGAGATCCGCGACACGATCATGGGCTGCGACATCGTGGTGCTGTCCACGCCCATCTGGCTCGGCCACCCCTCCAGCATCGCCCAGCGGGTCCTGGAACGCCTCGACGCCGAGCTGGGCGAGAGCGACGACGAGGGCCGCATGCTCACCTACGGCAAGGCCGCCGCCGTGTGTGTGGTCGGCAACGAGGACGGCGCCCACCACGTCAGTGCGGAACTCTTCCAGGGCCTGAACGACGTCGGCTTCTCCCTGGCTCCGAACGCCGTCACCTACTGGGTCGGCGAAGCCATGCAGGGCAACGACTACCAGGACCTCGACAAGACCCCCGAGAAGACCGCGGCCACGACCAGGACCCTGGCCGCGAACACCGCACACCTGGCGCGCCGCCTCAAGGCCGCCGCCTACCCGTCCTCCACCTGACTTCCCACTCGTGAACCTGCCGGAAGGGGACCACGATGCCCTCCCACGACCAGCCGCGCACCACCGACCCGGTGTCGCTCCATGCCCGTCCCCCGTTCCCCGAGCAGGAACAGGACCCTCCCGGCTCGACGGAGGCGATGGCTCCGCGCCCCGACCACGGCGAGGACTCCTACCAGGGCCACGGCCTGCTACGCGGTCGCAGGGCACTGGTCACCGGTGGGGACTCCGGCATCGGGCGGGCCGTCTGCCTGGCCTTCGCACGGGAGGGCGCCGACGTCGTCTTCGCCCACCTGCCCGAGGAGGCCGAGGAGGCCGAGGAGAGCGCCCGCCTGATCCGCGAGGCGGGCCGCACAGCGGTGGCCGTCGCGTGCGACATCCGGTACGAGGACGAGTGCACCGCCCTCGTCGACAAGGCGGTGGGCGAGCTGGGCGGCATCGACCTGCTCGTCAACAACGCCGCCTACCAGATGGCCCAGCCCGACGGGATCGAGGCGATCACCACCGAGCAGTTCGACCGGGTGATGAAGACGAACCTCTACGGAATGTTCTGGCTCACCAAGGCCGCGCTGGCCCACATCCCCCGTGGCGGCTCCGTGATCAACACGGCCTCGGTGCAGGGCTATCAGCCCAGCCCGCACCTCCTCGACTACGCCATGACCAAGTCCGCGATCATCTCCTTCACCCACAGCCTGGCGCAGATGCTGGCCGAGCGCGGTGTCCGGGTCAACGCCGTCGCGCCGGGGCCGGTCTGGACGCCACTGATCCCGGCGACGATGCCCGACCCGACGAGGTTCGGCGAGCAGTCGCCGCTGGGCCGGCCCGCGCAGCCGGCGGAAATGGCGCCCTCCTACGTCTTCCTCGCCTCCGACCAGGCTTCTTACATCACCGGCGAGATCGTCAACGCCACCGGCGGAACCCCCCTGCCGTGACCCCGGACGAAGCCCTGCGCCGGATCGCCTTCCTCCTCGAATGGCGAGGGGCGTCCCCGTACCGGGTGCGGGCCTTCCACACGGCGGCGGACGCCGTCCGCGACCTTCCGCCTGGGCCGGTGGACGCCGCCCAGGCCGTGCACATCCGCGGGGTGGGCCCGGTGACCGCCGAAGTGATCTCCCAGGCGTCGACCGGCGCCGTACCACGCTACCTGGCCCGGCTGGAGGCCGAGGCGGAGCCGGAGGCCCGAGCGGGCTGGGACCTCGCGGCCGCGAGCACCGGGGACTGCCACCTGCACTCCGACTGGTCGGACGGTGGCAGCCCGATCGAGGAGATGGCCGAAGCGGCCCGCGCCCTGGGACACCGGTGGGCTGTTCTGACCGATCACTCGCCGCGGCTGACGATCGCCCATGGGCTGAGCCCGGACCGGTTGAGGAGCCAACTGGAGGCCGTGGCCGCCGTGAATGCCCGCATGGGCCCGGACTTCCGGCTGCTCACCGGGATCGAGTGCGACATCCTCGACGACGGCTCGCTCGACCAGGACGCAGACCTGCTCGACCGGCTCGACATCGTCGTCGCGTCCGTGCACTCCAAGCTCCGCTCGGAACCCGAGCCGATGACCGCCCGCCTGCTGGCCGCGGTACGCAACCCGCGCGTCGACGTCCTGGGGCACTGCACGGGACGGATCGTCACCGGCCGGGGCCGCCCGCAGTCCCGCTTCGACGCCCCTGCCGTCTTCGCCGCCTGCGCGGAAGCCGGTACCGCCGTGGAGATCAACTGCCGGCCCGAGCGACGCGACCCGCCGGACGACCTCCTCGTACAGGCGGCAGCGGCCGGCTGTCGGTTCGCCGTGGACACCGACGCCCACGCCCCCGAGCAGCTGCACTGGCAGAGCACCGGCTACGCACGCGCGGCGCGGGTCGGTCTGGGCGCGGACCGCCTGATCACCACCTGGTCACTCGCGCGGCTGCTGGGCGCTGGGCGCAGCCGGCAGTGAGACCACCCGCTTCCCCCCTCATCGTCCCGGCAACGGGTGCGGCCCCCTCCTCCGAGCGGGTGAGACGCGCCGAGCGGCCGGGCGTCCCCAGGTCCGGCGGGGAACCGATCGGTTCGGGCCGGACAGGCCGGACCCGAACCACATACGGAGGCGACATGGGACACGGTGGGAATGTGATCGACGAGCTGATGGCCGATCACCGGGAGGTGGAGGAGATGTTCGCCCGGATGCAAGCCATGACCGGTGCCGGGCAGCAGCTCCGCGATCTCATCGACGAGGTCACCATCGAGCTGGTGCGGCACTCGGTCGCCGAGGAGCAGTACCTCTACCCGGCGGTGCGCGAGCACGTCGAAGGCGGCGGGCCGATGGCGGACAAGGAGATCGAGGACCACGGGCGCGTCGAGAAGATGCTCAAGCGGCTGGAGAAGATGAGCACCGACGACGCGCAGATGAGCCCGCTCCTCCAGCAGCTCATGGACGAGGTCGCGGCCCACATCCAGGACGAGGAGCGCAACCTCTTCCCGATGCTGAAGCGGGCCTGTACGCCGCAGCAGCTGGACGAGCTCGGTGACAAGATCCGCCGCTCCAAGGCCATGGCGCCCACCCGCCCGCACCCCGCCGCGCCCAGCAGCCCGACCGCCAGCAAGCTCCTCGCCCCGGGCGCCGGTCTGGTGGACCGGGCACGCGACTTCGTGACCGGCCGCGGCACGTCCTGACACCCCCGTCCAGGGCGGCGCGCCGCCGCCCTGGACGTACGGTGACGTGCGTCATGCCGCACGCCCCCGCTTCCGGCTACGCTGGTCGGCCACGAGCGGAGCGGCGCAGCTTCGCGCCGCAGCTCGCGGGCCCCGGCAGGGTCCGGGCGAGCACGCCCCGGAGGAAGCCGCCGTGTCCGCCGAACTCGCACCCGTCATAGCCGCCGCCACCCGCTGGCTGCTGACCGCCTTCCCGCCCGCCCCGGGCGCGTACAGCAGGGCCCTGGCCGAGGCACAGGCCCAGCAGGCCGTCACCCTCGCCGCGGCCCTGCGGTACCCGACCCCGCTCGACGCCGAGATCCTGCACCTCCTCGGCCCGGGCGGAAGCCCCCGGCTGGACGGGCTGACCGGCGCCGATCACGGTGGCGACGCCGACGCGGACTGGCGGTCCTGGGTGGACGAGACCGTCGTCAGCTGGGCGGCCTGCCTCCTCGCGGACCCCGCCCTCGCCCACCACCTCGCCGATCGCGGGCAGGCCGGCGAGCTCACCCGACTCACCCGCCCCGGCGACCACGAGCACGACGCCGCACCCCTGCTGCGCCACCCGGACCTGCTCGAACCCGTCGCCGCACTCCACAGGGCACCGCTGCTGGACCTGCTGGACAGCGAGACGGCCGCCCTGGGGTAAGGCGGGAACGGTCCCGGCAGAGAGCTCCAGGGCGGCCGGACGAACCAGTCCGCGAGTTTCCTACGGGTGCCAACGGGTGCCCGACGAGGGCCAACGGGTTCAGTCGGACGGGGCCCAGAAGGCGCTCACCGTCCCACTGCCGGGCGAGAGGGACTGCCAGCCTCCCGGCACGTCGAGCACCACCACGCCCGAGGTCGGGAAGCCCGCCCTCACCCGCTCCACCAGGTCCGGGGGGCCGTTCCCGCACAGTCCGGTGGCGAGCTCGTGGATGCCCGGGTTGTGGCCGACCAGGAGCACGGTGCGCAGGCCCTGCCCCCGCTCCGCCAGTACGGCGACCAGCCGGCTCGGGGCGGCGTTGTAGAGCCGCTCGTCGTACACCGCGGGCGGCGGGTCGTCCAGGGCGAGGACCGCGAGCTGCCAGGTCTGCCGCGTCCTGCGGGCCGGGGAGCACAGCACCAGGTCCGGCTCGAGACCGGAGTCCGCGAGCCAACGGCCCGTCCGGGGCGCGTCGGCCCTTCCACGCTTGCTCAACGGACGATCGAAGTCGTCGATCGGCCGGCCCTTCGGCACGGCCTTCGCGTGCCGCACCAACAGCAGCCGGCACTCGACCGCCGGGTCGGTGGCTGAAGATGCCGGCCGGGACAGGGGATCCGCGGACATGGCCGCCTCCTCACGCTTCATTCTTCCTCGCACAGCACCCTGACACTGGTCTCCCGGGTGTCGACAGCATCCGGCACGACCATGCCCGCCTCTATTCCGGTGCGCAGATAGCCAAGAACGGCCGCGGTCAGGCGTTCACCGGGGAGCACGGCCGGGATGCCGGGCGGGTACGGAGTGAGCATCTCCGCGGCGATGCGCCCCGCGGCCCGGTCCCACGGGATCTGCTCGGTGCGCCCGAAGAAGGCGTCCCTGGGCAGTGCCGCCTGCTCGAGGCGCAGTTCGGCGGGCGAGGGAACGCGCACGGGCTGTCCCGTGCGCAGTCGGGGGGCGTGGGCGGCGACGTCGGTGAGAGCGGTGAGCAGGGTGTCGGCCGTGTGGTGGTCGTCGGCGTGGGTGAGCTGGGCGCTGACGCGGCGGTGGTCGCAGACGTGGAGATTGACGCGGTGGTTGCGGCGCAGCCAGTCGGCCGCGCGGTAGCCGGTGACCTGGCAGGCGCTGATGTCGACGACGATCTGGAGGGGGTCCAGGTCGGTGGCCTTGCCGGGGCCGCAGAAGTCGGTGCGGCCCTGGACGTGGAGGCCGTCGATGCGGGAGATCCGGTCGCGGACCTCTCCGGCGAGGGCGAGCGCGTCGTCGTAGAGGGCTTTGCCGTGCTCGACCATCTGGCGTCGTCAGCCGTCGAGGGCGGCGTACACGAGGACGGACGGGCTGGTGGTGCCGAGCAGGTCCTCACGCCCCTTGAGTACCTCGGGGGCCACCAGGTCGCCCTGGACGTGGAAGACCGATCCATACGTCCCCGCCTGCCCAGCGCGGTGCCACGGAAACACGGCACCGCGTCCTCGGACAGGCCGGCGCCCGGGACCGGCAGGTGCCGTGCTGGTGACCGCTCGCCCCCCGAGGACCGCACGTGCACGAGGCGTGTCGGCGCCCCACTGCCGTCGGGGCGGGCGGCCCCCTGGAGTACTAGGCGGTGATTCCAGCGGCGCGGGCCAGTACGTCGGCGGTCCGCGATCCCGCCGCGACCGCGTGGTCGGCGGTGCTGGGCAGGCAGCGAGCGTGCTCGGGGACGAACTCGGTCATGATGACGCCGGCGTGGTCCGTCGCGACCTCGTCGAGTGTCACCGGCCGGCCCTGTTCCTCAAGGGCCGTGCGCAGCTCGCGTGAACGCTCGACATCCACCACCGGATCGGCGGTGCCGTGCACCAGCCACACCGGGATCGGCGTCATCGGCCTTCCGCCCCGGCGGACGTCGTCGATCGGGGCGGTGCCGGTGGTCGGCGCGGCCGAGCCGTACGCACCGGCGATCCCCACCACGGCCAGCGGCCGCCACGTGCCGAAACCGGCGGGGTCCAGGGCGACGCCCATCGCGGCCTTGGCCCCCAGTGACCAACCGGCGAGCACGATCCGCTCGGGGTCCCCGCCGAATGCGGCTACCTGCTGCCGCGCGAAATCGGCCGACTCCCGCAGATGCGCCCGCCCGCCGTCCGGAGCATCGGGACGCCAGTCCGGCACCAGGACGACGACGCCCCGCTCCGCCGCCGCGCGGGCGATGGGCGCGAGGACGTCCCGCTCGTCCGGGCCCCTGCCGTGCCAGAGCAACACCGCCGGCACGGACTCCGACGTGCCGGCAGGACCGTAGACATCGATGAGCTTGCGGCCGGCCCCGTATGCGAGCCCTGCCCTGACAACAACCTCCGCGGCCACCGCGACACCCCCGAGCTGTTTCCTACCAACATGATCACGCTACCAACGGCCGGCGCCCGGGCGCCGCGGCCCCGTCGGTGCGGGCCGACCGGCAGCCGTGCCCCGGCACATCGACCGCCTGTCCGCTGGGTCACGGACGAAGAACCTCCAGCAGTACGACGAGACGTCCACCGTCGCCCGCACCTTCGACACACGCCCGCCCTACGCCTCGGAATCGCCCGATGCCTCGGCGCGCGGCGGAAGCCAGCCACGGGTGGCCGCCTGGACGCCGGCCTGGAAGCGGGTGTCGGCGTCGAGTTCCTCCAGCATGCGGGTGATGCGCCGGCGGGCGGTGTGCACGTGCACACCGAGGCGCCGCGCGATGGTCTCGTCCTTCAGGCCGGAGGCGAGCAGCCCGAGCAGTTCGCGTTGGTTCGAGGTGGGGGGACCTTCGGGGCCGCCCGGGCCGGCGAGCGGGGTGGCGCGGTCCCACAGGGATTCGAACAGCGGCAGGGCGGCGCGGTGCAGCAGGCAGTCGCCGAACACCAGGGCCGCTGCGCCTGCTTCGTTCTGGCCGGGCGGCGGGGGCAGCAGGCACGTACGACGGTCCACGAGGACGAGGCCTGTGGACAGCCGCTGCGCGATCCGGGCCTGGAGACCGAGGCCGGTGAGGGCGATCAGGTCCTGCGCCCGGTCGGGGAAGTCGGTAGCGCGCCGGTCGGTGACGATCCGTATGGCGACGCCACGCGCCAGCAAGCGGCGGATGCGCTCCGCGCCGGTCTTCTGGGCCCTTCCGGGCGTTCCGGTCGCACGGTCGAGGATCAGTACCTCCGTCTCGGCGGCTTCGAGCATGGTGGCCAGGCGGGTCCCGGCCGCTTCGGTGTCGATGAGGATCTCGACACCGGCCGGGGGTTCAGGAGGTGATGCGAGCGGTGCCGGAAGCTCGCGGGCCAGCCGGTCCGCGTAGGTGCGCAGGGACTTCAGTTCCGCCGACTCCCGGTGCAGGAGTGCTTGGCGACGCTGGATGAGTCCGCGCAATGCAGCGGCCGGGTCGTTGGGCGCGGGGAGTGCCGTGCTGCTGTCCTCGGGGGTCGGGGCCGGGGTCCGGTCGTGCGGGTCGGTTTCGATCATGCCGGGATTCTGGCTGCCTCCGCAGGTCCCTCACATCTGTGCATGGCCACTTCTGAGGGGCCCTCGGCTCTGGTCGCACGGCATCTGCGGCGCTTGTATGGCGGCGACTCACAGCAACGCCACAGGCACTCATGGTTGAGGAGACCCTTTGCCCGAGTTCAGTGCAGGTTCGCCGGATCCGACCCCGTCGACCCGACAAATATGGCGGAAACCACTCCGATCCGCCGGAGGATTAGCGGTTCTGTTGGCCGCCGCAATGACCCTGCAGGCACCGGCGGCGTGGGCCGCCGACCCCGGCCCCTCGAACGTCGTCCCCGGCCAGGACACCGCCACCCCGGTGCTCGTCGAGGGCATACGGGAGTCCGTCGACGCCAAGGCCACCCCGGCCGACGCGGCACGGGGGCACCTCGCGGCGAACAAGAGCCGCTACAAGATTCCCCGCGCGGGCAGCGACCTCGTCCCCGTGTCGGCAACGGCGACCGGATCCAGGAACGAGACGGTCCGGCTGCAGCAGAAGCATCGCGGTGTCGACGTCCTGGGCGGCCAGTACGTGGTGCGCATGCAGAGGCAGGACGGCAAGCGGGTCGTCACCGGCACGTCCGGGCACTACTTCACGGCCCTGAGCACCGACGTCACCCCCCAGGTCTCCGAGGACGTCGCGGTCCGACGCGCGGTGGCCGCCACGGCCCGCCGGTTCGGGGCGGCACTCGACAAGGAGCAGGCACCGCGCGCCGAGTCGGGCGCTCCGGCGGCCACCGGCATGACGGGTGAGGCCAAGGGGCTCGTCGTCCTGCCCCGTGGGGACGGCGTCCTCACCTACCGCGTCACGGTGCGCGGGACCGCGCCCGGCACCGGGGCGCCCGTCGTGGACGAGGTGTACGTGGACGCCCGGTCGGGCTACCCGGCGCTCCGGTACAGCGCGCTGAAGACGATGACGGCCCCGGCGGCCCGGACGGCCGGGGAGGCCGCCGGGGGACCGACGGCGCTCGACCCGCCGGCCGCTCCCCCGAACCTCGTCCCCGAGAGCGGATCCGGTGCCCGGCTGAGCGGCACCACGGCCTCCCTGGACATCGCCTACGACCCGGCGGCCGGCACCTACCTGCTCGCGGACCCGAGCCGAATGCGGGCCACCAGCAAGAGTCTCCTGGGGACGTGGGACGCCCGAGGCAAGTCCGTGTCGGAGACCTCCGGGACGTGGCCCTCCGGCATCACGATGTTCTCCTCCCCGAACACCGCCTTCGGAGCCGCGGCGACGGATTCGGGCGCTGTGGACGCCCACTGGAACGCGGGCCAGGTCTACGACTTCTACAAGAAGAACCTCGGGCGCGACAGCCTCGACGGGAACGGCGGGGCGGTCAACTCCCTGGTCGGCGTGACGTACTACGGCCTGCCCTACGCCAACGCGTTCTGGGACGGCACCAAGATGGTCTACGGAATCGGCGACTCGGAGTTCAAGCCGATGTCGGCCGACACGGACGTCGTCGGCCACGAGATGACCCACGGGGTCATCGAGCACACGGCGAACCTGGTCTACGCGGGCCAGTCCGGCGCCCTGAACGAGGCCCTGGCCGACTACTTCGGCAACGCGATCGACGTCACCGCGAGCGGGACGCCGATGAGCGACGCCGCCGCCGGCCTGATCGGCGAGAACCTGTGCCGTACGAAGGCCCCGTCCGACTGCGCGCTGCGGGACCTCAACGACGGGGCCACGACCTCGAAGAGCTTCCTGGGGGTGTCGTTCGCCACCGACAACGGGGGCGTGCACCTGAACTCGACCATCTTCTCCGGTGCGCTGTGGGACATGCGCGAAGACCTCGGCGGCACCCTTGCCGACAAGATCGTGTACAAGGCCGTCAACGAGTACATGACGCCGCTCGACGGGTTCACCGAGGCCCGGGGCGCGGTGCTCGCCGCGGCCGCGGCGCTGGGCGCGAGCGCCGGGCAGCAGAACGTCGTCAAGCGCTCGTTCAACGCCCACGGCATCGTCCCGGGCTGGGAGCAGGCACTCGGCGTCGACTCCGACGCCCTCTTCGGCACGCTGAACACCACCGAATCCGGGGTGGGCGCGGGCGGGGGCTGGTGGACGGCGTCGAAGTCCAACGACGACGGCTCCGAGCCGTACTCCGTCTACGCCGGCCGTCTGGACGGCAGCGGCGCCCCGAAGGTGATCAGCCCCAACGACGGCCGGTACCACACCTCCCCGGCCACCGACGGCAGGACCGTGGTGTGGACGGCGTACGGCCCGACCTCGGTGGACGTCCTCTCCCGTCCCGTCGCGGGCGGCCCGATCAAGACCCTGTACAGCTCGGCGACCGGCGTCGCGGGCCTGCGGGTGGAGAAGAACACGGTCGTGTTCGAGGAGTACGACGTCCTCGGCGGTCGGCACGTCGGCTATCTGCGGCCCACCGACAAGACCCCGGTCTTCACCGACGGGAAGAAGTGGACCACCCTGACCGCGCTGCCCTCCATCAGCGACAACAGGATCGCCTACGCGAAGCTGTACCCGCAGGGCGGTTCCTACCGGTTGGGCGTGGAGGTCGTCGACCTCGCCACCGGCGTGGCGGTCATGGCCGAGCAGCTCGACGAGCCGGTGAGCCTCGGGCAGACCGGCATCAACGGCAAGAACGTGTTCTGGCTGGCCGACACCGACGGGAGCGACGGTGGCCTGATGTCGGTCATCAGCTCCGGCCTGGACGGCCGCGATGCCCACGTCGTCAGCAGCGAGCGCAAGCCCGGCGCTTTCATCCCCTCCGACCTGACGGTCTCGCAGGACGCGCTGACCTTCGTGGCGCAGACGCCCGACACCCGGTACCGCAACGAGTCGCTGCCCAAGCTGTGGCAGCTGACCCTCGACGGCTCCCGTCGCGAGCGGGTCTCCTGCAACCGCGGTGAGCAGGGCTACCCGGCCGCCGGGGCGGCCCGTCAGGTCGCCTGGCTGGACGCGACCACCGGCTCCACCGACCTGGTGACCCGGGAACGGCCGGCCGGCACCTGCTGAAGCCTCCGGTGAGGGACGGGGCCGACGGCTGCGCCGTCGGCCCCGTCCGCGTGCCGGGACGTCTTCCGTCCTCCATGTCTTCCGTCCTCCATGCGCAGTCTTCCGTCCTCCCCGCGCAGTCTTCCGTCCTGCCCGCGCGTGGAGCCGGCTGCGAAGCCGACCCGTGGGTCTTTCCGATCTACCGATCCTGAGTCGGCCAGGCGACCACGTGGTCGAGGGGGGCAGCGGCTTCTGACAGCATGGGCCCGTGAACAGAGCGAACGACTCGGACGGCGGCCTCCGACAGCTGATGGGTCTGGAGGTCAGCGCCGTGGCTTTCGTGCGCGATTACGTCGAGCTGCACTTCGACGGGCCGGTACTGCGGTCCTTGAGCGACCCCTTGGGCGTGTACGGGGGCGCGGAGTGGCACTTCCCCGCAGCGGGGTCGCTGGACCTCATGCGCCGCTACATCGGTCTGACCGTCGACGGTTGTGAGGAGGAGCCGGAGCGGTTCCTCGCCCTGCATTTCGGGGAGCACCGCTTCGTCGTTCCGCTGGACGACGGGTCCAGCATGGGCCCTGAGTCGGCCCACGTGGTCGGTGTCGACGGGAGCGGCGCCCCTTCCCCTCGCGGAGGAATGTGGATCTGGTAGTCGATTCCGGCAGGAGTCATCTGCGCCGGTGGCCGCCGGCCTGCGTGGTCCGGCGGCCACCGGTGTGCGTACGGTGACCGGCAGAGGGCCGTCGTCCGGTCGAGCGGCGATGGGCGGGGCGGACGGGCCAGGGGCCGGACGATCAAGGAGGGCAGCCATGGACGAGAGGGAAAGTCTCTGCCGCTACGGGCTTCGCCCCGTCGGCGCGGACCTCGACGAGATCCGTGCACTCCTCAGGGGGCACACGGCGCGTGAGCGACGCTCCCAGGGCGAGGGCGACACCGTGCTGATGAAGCTCTGCTGTGTTCAGCTGTTCAACAACGGCGACCTCGACGACGTGCTCCTGGTCTGGAGTGCGAAGCAGGCCGGCTTCGACGCCGCGTGCTCGATCGACGTCGAACTCCTGCTCGGGAGCGGGCTCGACGCGACGAAGACCCACCTCTCGGCCGACCGTGCACCTGCTGCCGCTGCGGCACTGGATCGACTGCGCGAGCTCGAGGCGGACGGAGAGTTCGAGGACTTCTCAGTGGAGGAGCGCACCGCCCTCTACGACCAGTACTACGCCGACTGACGAATCCGCAGCGCCGCCGCGCGGCCGTCCGTGACGAGCCGGTGCCCGCAGGGCAACTGTCGGCGAACTCCGGCTGGTCTCCCCCGGCGACGCGACCGCCCCGGCCCTGCTGCGTGCGAGGGCCGGGGCGGTGCTGCGGTTGGGCGGCGCGGAGGGTTCTGCCGCGCCGGTTCGGCTGCCGCTGTCCTGCGGCGGGGCGGTGCCGGGGCTGGTCGGGACGCTTGTCCGTCTAGGCCGGGGCAGTCGTCCGCCGCTGGCCGTCGGTGAAGTAGGCGACCAGGTCGGGGTCCAGGGGTGGCACCTCGTGGGCCGTGCCGTTCTCGCGTAGCGAGCGGGTCGCCATGACCCCGGCAGCCACGCTCATGCGGGCGGCGACGGGCGAGGTGTCCGTGGCTCCGCCGGCGCGGGCGAAGCGGCAGAACTCGTCGATGACGCGTTCGTCGGCGCCGCCGTGTCCGCCCTGCGCGTCCGGCACCTTGTGGACGGCGTCGGCGTCGGCGCGGTAGTCGGTCGGCCCGGTGTTCCAGACCCGGACTTCGTCGCCGGGCCGGTCACCGAAGTTCTCCAGCCTGCCCTCGGTTCCGATGACCGTGTAGTTCCGCCAGTAGTCGGGGCTGAAGTGGCACTGCTGGTAGGCCGCGACCACACCGTTGTCCAGTCGCATGTTCATGACGGAGACGTCTTCGACGTCCACGATGTGGTGCAGGTTCCTGCGCGCGCCCGGGGGCCACTCGAACTGGCGCAGCCAGCCCTCCGGGCGTGGTGTGCCGGGTTCGCGACGCGGGAGGTCGCCGTAGACCATGAGGTCTCCCAGGGCGTTGACGCGCTGGGTGTATCCGCCGGCCAGCCAGTGGATCACGTCGATGTCGTGGGCCGCCTTCTGCAGAAGCAGTCCGGTGGTGCGGCGGCGGTCGGCGTGCCAGTCCTTGAAGTAGTAGTCACCTCCGTACGAGACGAAGTGCCGTACCCACACGGTCTTCGGCTCACCGATGTCACCGCGCGCGATGATGTCGCGCATCAGCCGGACGACGCCCATGTGCCGCATGTTGTGCCCGACGTAGAGGCGGCTACCGGTCTCGTACGCGGTGCGCAGGATGGTGTCGCACTGCTCGACGGTGATGCCCAGGGGCTTTTCCACGTAGGTCGCCCGGCCGGCTTCCAGGGCGTCGCGGGCGATGGCCTCGTGCGTGTCGTCGGGGGTGGCGACGATGACGGCGTCGACGGTGTCGTCGGCGAGGAGTGCACGGTGGTCGCCGAAGGCCGTCGCGCCGGGGAAGCGCTCGGGGACCCCGCTCCGGACCGCCGGGTCGGTGTCGGCGACCGCTGCGACGACCGAGCCCCGGCCCGGACGATGGGCGGCGTCGGCGAGGTTGCGCCGGAGTCCGAGGCCGATGACGCCGATGCGCAGGTCGTCGGTCACTTGGAACCCCCCTTGGCGAGGGCCTTCTCGAACTCGCGACGCGTCGCGTCGCCCGCCGCTCGCCGCCAGGCGGGAAGGATCTCCTTCTTGAAGGAGGAGAGCGGCTTGCGGCCGGCCACGAGGTCCGTGAGGGCGCTGTAGAAGTCGCCGGACGCGGAGGCGCCCTTGTTCGAGTTGGTGTCGGAGAAGAGGCCCGTGGTCGGATTGACGCGGGCGATCTTCATCAGTTCGACCTCGGTCCGGTGGATGGAGCTGGTGATCTCCGGCTTGCCGGGCAGGTAGAGGGTCTGCGGGGCGTTTCCGAAGAAGGTGATGGCCTGCCGGGTGGTGAGCACCTCGGCGTTGCCCTTGGTGTTGAGCGTGACGTCGCCGTCCTTGGAGCGGGTGTGGTGGGTGCCCTCCAGGCCGTAGTCGAGGAAGAGGCGCTCCTCGGAGCCGAAGGGCGCGCAGAGGTAGTTCATGATCTGAAGCAGCGTCTCGATGCGCTCCTTGGGCACCTTGTTGCTGATGGCGGTGAACCCGACCGATCCGTAGCCGAAGTTGAAGCTCGGCTTGACGCCCGGTTCGGCGGCGAAGGGGACGATGATCTTTGCCGGCCAGTCGTACATGGCGCTGTCGTTGAGGAACCCGGGGAAGGACTGGACGTGGGCGCCGAGGAAACCACCCTCCAGCTTCTCCAGGGTGGTGGCGAGGTTGGGGTCCGGCCAGAAGAGCTGCGCCTGCTGACACTTGAGCGCGAACTCGAGACCGGCGAAGAACTCGTCCGTCTCGAACGCGTGGGTGAGCTTGCCGCCGTCCAGCCGCCAGCCGTTGGGGGCTCCGTGCCACAGTGCGAACTGGTTGAGGTGGTTGACGTAGGCGGGCTCCAGCACGTACTTCTTGCGCTTGGTGTCGAGCAGCTCCTTGCCCTTGTCGAGGAAGTCCTGGGCGCTGTCGAACCGCGCTCCGCCGACGGGCTTCCAGAAGTCCTCGTTGACCACGTAGACCTGGCCCATGCGGCCGTACGGGACGGCGACGCCCCAGATCCTGCCGTTGAAGACGGCGGTCCGCCAGGCGAAGTCGGGGATGTTGGCCAGGTTGGGGTACTTCTTGACGGCGTCTCCCCCCAGGTACGGCGTCAGGTCGTGGAACTTGGCGCCGAGGAGCGCGGGTACGTTCTTCAGGCCCTGGTTCGGGGGGAACCACATCAGGTCGTGCAGGTCTCCGCCGGCGACGGTCGCGTTGAACTTCGCGCGGTAGACGTCCTCGGCACCGAGGCCGTTGACGATGGTCATGCGCAGTTCCGAACCGATCCGCTTGTTGAGCTCCTGCCAGTAGGCGTTGCGGTTCATCGCCGGCGCCGCGGTGGTGAACGTCTCCGTCAGGACGGTGACCGGCTTGCCGTCCCCGGGCATCGCGGAGACGCTGCGGGTGGGGTCCTTGGGGTAGCGCAGGTACGCGGGGTCCAGGCCCTGGCCGTTGCCGGGAAGGTCCGGCGCGGCGACCTTCGCCGGAACGTACGTCGGCAGCTTGACCCTGGCCGAGGCCTCCGCGCCGCCACCACCGGACGTTCCTGTTCCGGTGCTGCAGGCGGCGAGAGCACCACCACCCGCGACGGTCAGGCCGGCGACGCCGGCCGCGCCGAGGAATCCACGACGGTTGAGGTTTCTGGAGGACATTGCTCTCCTTCGGCGAGAACGGGAGGGGCGCGAGACCAGGGGCGGTGGGGAGGCGGAGGGCGTGGACGGTCGCTGGGCCACGGGGCTCAGGCTTTGATCGCGCCGGTGAGGACGCCCTTGGCGAAGTACTTCTGCAGGAAGGGGTAGACGGCGATGATCGGCAGGACGGCGAGGACGAGCACGGCCATCGACAGCGAGGTGCTGGCCGGGAGCACGCTGACGCCCATCGCCTTGGCGTTGAACGTGTCGCCCTGGAGGACGTACGAGCGCAGGACGACCTGCAGCGGCAGCTTGTCCGGGTCGTTGATGTAGAGCATCGCGTTGAAGAAGCTGTTCCAGTAGGTGACCGCGTAGAACATGCCGACGACGGCGATCACCGCTTTGGACAGCGGGAGCACGATCCTCAGCAGGACCTTCAGCTCGCCGGCGCCGTCGAGGCGCGCGGCCTCGTGCAGCTCTTCCGGGATGCCTTGGAAGAAGGCCCGCACCACGATGACGTTGAAGGCGTTGAGCATGATGGGCACGACCATCGCGCCGTAGGTGTCGAGCAGCCCGAGTTCCTGCGCCACCAGGTAGTTGGGGATGATGCCCGGTGTGAAGAGGAAGGTGCCCACCACGATGAGGAGCAGTGGCTTCCCTGCGAGGGTCCCGGGCCGTGAGAGTCCGTAGGCGAGGCAGATCGTGCACAGCAGGCTCAGTGCGGTGCCGACGAGGGTGATGCCGATGCTGACCAGCGCGGCCCTGGTGACGACGCCACCGGAGAGCACCACCCGGTAGGCCTCCAGGGTCGGATGCGCGGGGATGAGGACGTAGCCGCCGTTGGCCGCCAGTTCGGCCTTGGTCGACAGACTGGTGCCGATGGCGAGCAGGAACGGGTAGCCGACCGCGACGACCATCGCGAGGACGACCAGCAGTTTGAGCCCCTGGCCCGTCCGGCTGGGCTGTTCCATCCACGCGGGGCGCTCGCTCGGGCGGCGGTCGCGTCGGGCCCTGCCGAGAACCGTCGAAAGCGGGACCATGCTCATCGGTAGACCCCCTGCTCGCCGAGGCGGTGAGCGAGCTTGTTCGCGAGGACGATCAGGATGAATCCGATGACGCCCTTCATGAGACCGGCGGCGGTGGACATCCCCCAGTCGCCGTCGACGACGCCGTGGAAGTAGACGTAGGTGTCGAGCACTTCCGCCGCTTCCACGCCGACCGCGTCGCGCTGGAGCAGCATCTGCTCGAAGCCGACGGAGAGGATGTCGCCGAGCCGCAGGATCAGCAGCATGATCATCACGGGGCGGATGCCGGGCAGGGTGATGTGCCACATGCGACGTAGCCGGCCGGCGCCGTCCATGGCCGCTGATTCGTAGAGCGAGTTGTCGATGGAGGCCATCGCGGCGAGGAAGATGATCGCCCCCCAGCCGGCGTCCTTCCAGACGGCCTGGGAGGTGAGCAGCAGGATGAACGTGTCGGGGTTGTTCATGATGTTGCCGACGGAGACGCCGTTGTCGTTGAGCAGGCTCGTCACCGTGCCCGCGCCGCCGAAGACCTGCTGGAACATGCCCACGACCACGACCCAGGACAGGAAGTGCGGCAGGTAGACCACGGTCTGCATGAACCGACGGGTCCTGCTGCTGATCAGGGAGTTGAGGAAGAGCGCGAGGGCGATGGGCGCCGGGAAGTACAGGAACAGTTGGACGACGCTGATCTCCAGTGTGTTCCACACGGCGGACCAGAACTCGGGCTGCTCCAGGAGTGCGGTGAAGTTCTTCCAGCCGACGAACGGGCTCTGCTGGAAGCCCAGATAGGTCTGGTAGTCCTGGAAGGCGATGACGTTGCCCGCCAGAGGGAGGTAGAAGAACACCGCGAAGTACAGGACGCCGGGCACGCACAGGAGCAGCAGTACCCGGTCACGCTTGAGGCGTTCACGGAGGGGCCGTCTGGCGGCGAGCCCGCGTCCCGTCGCCCTCGCCGGCGCGCGCGGGCGGGTGCGCCGATCGCGCGGTGGATCGTGTGGGGGCGTGTCCGGACGGGGCGTGGCGGATGCGGCGGCCGACACGTTCACCTCCTGTGGTGAGTGGTGGCGGGCGGAACCACGGCGAACGACCGGGGTGCGGTCGGGTGCACGGCTCGTGGCGGCACGTGGATGTGTTCTGCGCCCGGGCGGTTCCCGGCCTCGGGCGCGGTCGTCGTACTCGTCGCAGGTGTCGTCGTACTCATCACAGGTGTTGCTGCCTCAGCCAGTCAGAGAACGGGTTGCCCGATTCGCCGGGTGCTCGCGGGCCGGCACGGGAGCCGAGGCGTCACCGTGACGCCTCCGGGCTTCGTGCGGATGAGGCAGGAGTCAACCGGTCGGCCCACGCGGCGGTCAAGACCTATATGCAAAGAGTTTTGCTAAGTGGCCCGGGAGGGCCACGGTGACTCGCCTCGCCGGGAGGTGACTGCCGCATGCTCCGATTGCGCCAGCATCCCTGCACAGCCGCGCGTTCGGGGCCTCAGGCCGGATCACGGAGGCCCAGCCGCGACGACATCCGAAGCGCTAGGTTTTTTCGTGAACTTTCGTAAGTAGGATGCGAGCATGAACCATCACGGCGGTGACGCCTCCCTCCTGCGACGGCTGAACTCCGCCGCCGTACTGCGCGTCCTGCGCCACCGCGAAGCGGCCACGCTGACCGAGTTGGCCCAGCTCGTGCAGGTTTCCCGGCCCACCGTTGAGACGATCATGGAAGAGCTGCTGGAGCAGGGGTGGGCCGAGGAATGCGGCCAGGAGCGCGGACTGCGCGGCCGCCCCGCCAAGCGCTACCGCTTCCGCGCCTCGGCGGGACGGGTCCTCGGGCTGAGCGTGGGCGCCTACCGGCTGCAGGCGGTCGGGGCCGACCTGAGCGGTCAGGTCGTCCAGTCCGGCAAGGCGGCGATCTTCCCCGACATGACCGTGGGCGAGCGTCTCGACGCGATCGAGCGCTTCGTCGCCGAGTGCTCCGAGGAGATGGGACAGCACCCCATGGCCGTAGGGGTGGGGACCACCGGGGTCGTCGACGGGACGGGCCGGGTGGTGAAGAGCTCCGTGCTGACCGGGTGGTCGGGCCTCGGGCTCCAGGACGAGCTGTCGCAGCGCATTTCGGCGCCCGTGGTGGTCGAGAACGACGTGCGGCTCGCCGTCCTTGCCGAGCAGTGGCGCGGCGCCGCCGTCGAGCGCATGGACGTGCTCTACCTCTTCGCGGGAAACCGCATGTCGCTGGGCATGCTGATCGGGGGGAAGCCGTACCGCGGGGCCCACTCGGCCTCGGGCGAGATCGCGGAACACGCCACCGGCCTGTGGCAGGTCTTCGGCCCGGTCATGGACTTCGCGATGTCGGTCGAACCGGGAGAGCTGCGCTCGCCGGCGCAGGCCGCGGAGTTCGCCTTCACCCAGGCCTCGGCCGGCGACCAGCGGGCCGCGGAGGCGGTGACGGAACTCGCGGTGGGGCTGGCGGAGGGCCTGGTGACGGTGGTGGCCCCCTTCGATCCGGAGATGGTCATCATCGGAGGCTCACTGGCGAGCGGGGGCGCCCTGCTGGTCGAGCCCATCCAGGAGCACCTGAACCGGACGTGCCTCTATCCGCCCGAGGTCGTGGCGTCCGGCCTCGGCAGCGACTCCGTCGCGATCGGCGCGGCGAGGTTCGCACTGGAGCACACGGAATCCGACATCGCTTTGGGTAAGAGGACCGACCCGGCCCTTCCACACTCCCTATAGCCTGTCCCCTTGCTCCCGATCTCCCCGGGGAGCGCCTCTCTGGGGGCATGAAGCGATCCCACTCCCCCGGGTCACCTCATGGCAATAAACCTGGAAACTTTCGTAAAGTGCGCTGCCTCTGCTGCCGCAGGGAAGTCCGCCATGCCGTCCTGCGTGGCCCTGACCGGCTCGGCGCACACCGCCGGCTCGGCCGTCGCCGTGCGCGCGCGTCCTCGCCGGCGGCGAGCACCGTGGGCAGGTCTTCGTCGACGGGTGCCCCACGGGCGCGCCCCGCTGACCGGAACCCAGCGACGCGTACCCCCGCTGCCACCTATCACCGGTCGTGCGTCACGGACGGCCGGGCCTGGTGGCCGACCCGAGTGGGCTGACCGGTCGGGGGCCGTGCTCGATCACCGCCGGGTCGCCATCCAGAGGGTCACGGCCGCGGTAACGATGTGGCCACGCACTCGGCGGTCATCGTGCTGGAGGAGTCGCGGGCAGGCGCCTTCCTCGCCGCGGAGCGGAGCCACCTCGCCCGGCAGTTCCCTGACGGTCAGTTGGACGAGGCGTACATGACGTCCGTGTCGGTCGCGCTCCGTGGACTCTGACCGCGCTCGACCACGCCAGGACCGCCGGCCGGTCTCGTACTCGCCGAGCCGGCATCCCCGGCCGTCGCGGTCAGCCCCGCGTCGGCGGCAGCCCGCCGCCGTCACCTTCGACCGCAGGGGGCAGCGCCGGGGACGGGGAGAGTGTGAACGTCAGCCCGGAGAAGTCCCGGCCCTGCAGCACCGGCCCGTACAGAGAGCCTCCGCTGATGTGGTTGTGGACGTCGCCTTCTCCGCTGCGCACCCGATGCGCCTGTCGGTGCCAGGTCTCCAGACCGGCACCGAATTCGGGGTCCACGGCCGCCCGGACCGCCAGGGCCGTGCTCAATGCCTGCGCCCGCTCCGGATCGTCCGGGTCCTGTGCCAGCAGGTCCAGCTCCGCGACGCCGGGGCTGACCACGGGCTCCGGCGGGTCCGCGCGGTCTCCACGCCCGAACGGACGCCGCACCAGCGCCCCCAGTCCTGCCCATGCCTGCCGCCCCAGCTCACCGCCGGCCCCGCCGGCGAGCGCTGCCAGCAGCCCCACTGCTATCGGATCCATCCTCATCACCCTCCACCATCCGTGGTCGCCTTCCCGGAACGGGCTGACGAACGTGGAACACCCGTGGCCGCCGACGGCCCGGACCGAAGGCCGGCGGTCCTCGCGTTTCTGCCCTCTGCCTCTTCCCGCGCACGGGATCGTCGACTCCGCTCCTCGTGACTCCGGGTTTCACGCCTCGGCGCCCGGCGAGGGCGTGATCGCGCTCAGTGCGGTGCGCGTGGCGACCGTCTGGGGGTGATCCGCTCCCAAGGTCCGGGTGCGGCGGGCGAGGACCCGCACCAGCTCCGCCGCCGCCTCCGCGGTCCTGCCCGAGGCGGCGACGGTCTCGGCGTGGGTGTGGCGGGTGGCCAGGGTGTAGGAGTGGTCGTCACCGAGCACCTCCCGCTGGACGGCGAGGACCCGGGCCGTCTCCGACTCGGCCTCCTCGTTGTGGCCTTGGGCGAAGACGGCCCGGGCGAGCTCGTGGCGGGTGGCGAGGGTGTAGTAGTGGCGTTCGCCGAAGATCCTTCGCTGGTCGAACAGGACGGCGCGCAGTTCGCGTTCGGCCTCCGCGGGCCGGCCCTGGGCGAGGAGGGCCAGGGCGAGGTTGTGGCGGGTGGTGGTCACCAGGGGGTGGTCCGGGCCGAGCACGCGCCGTCGGTCCCGAAGCAGGGCGTCGAACTCTTCCGTCGCCTTCTCCGCCTCGCCCCGCGCCAGCAGCACCCGGGCGCGATGGTGACGTGTGGTCAGCGTGGCCGGGTCGTCGGCGCGCGCGTCCGGGCCGGCGAGCACCGTGTCGAACTCGGCGAGCGACTCGGCGTAGGCACCTTGCGCGAAGAGCACCCGGGCCAGCCGGTGCCGCGTCCTGAGCGTGACGGGATGCCATGCGCCGAGCGACTCCACCCGCGCCTGCAGAACGAGCTCGAATTCTGCCCGGGCCTCGGTCCGCCGGGCGAGGGAGTTCAGGACCGCGCCGAGGTCGTGCCTGGCGGCCAGGGTGGCCGGGTGCCGCTCCCCGGAGGTGCGGCGGCGGACCTCCACCACCTCGCGCAGTTCCTCCTCGGCCTCGCGCAGCCGACCCATCGTCCGCAGCGTGGCGGCGCGGGCGTGGGCAGCCGCCTGGACGACCGGGTGTTCGCGTTCCCAGCGTCGCTCCGCGGAGCCGCGGACGAACTCGATGTCCGCGTGGGCCTGCTGGAACAGACCGTTGTCGCGGTGGTGCACGGCCGCCCCGAGCGCGGCGGTGAGGGCACGTTCGACGACGGTGTCGTCGGCATCCGCGTCGACGGCGCGCCGCGCCAGGTGGAGGGCGTGCGCCGCGAGCACGTTCCAGTCCGGCTGCCGCGGGACCTCGTGGGGGTCGGCGGCGGGGTCGGCTCCGGCCGCGCGGCTCAGGAGCCGGACGGCCAGGGGGAGCAGGGAGCGGTCGGCGTTGAAGGCGCGGACCAGCGGGTGGAGGTACAGCAGGTGCGGGGCGTCGCCTTCCGGCGCCGGCAGGTCGAGCAGCCCGAAGTCGGCCGTCGACCGCAGATGGCTCCACAGGCCCGGGCCGTCGAGGCCGGAGAAACCGTCCTCGACCGACAGCATCGGCGGGTGCAGCAGGTGGACGTACGGTATGGGCGCGTCCGCGAAGGCGGAGAGCAGGCCGAGCAGGCCGCGGGCCCGGGTCAGGCCCCGCCGGTCCAACAGGTCGAGGGAGAGTTCCCAGGTGCTCGCGATCGACCCGTCGGGGTCGAGCAGTTCCGGCCTGGCTTCCAGGGTCTCCCGGTACGCCGAGAATGCGGTGGGCACCGTGGCGTCGCGGAAGGCGTCGGGCACGGCCGTCGCCTCCGCGAGGTACCGTCCCGCGGTGCGCAGGGCGAGGGGAAGCCCGCCCAGCCGCCGGGCCAGTACGACGGCGTCCGCGGGCCCACCGGAGCGGGTGCCCGCGTGGTCCAGCAGCACCCGTGCCGCGTCCTCTTCCCCGAGGACACCCAGTCGGTGCGGGGTCGATGCCGTGCCCCAGGTACGGCGGGCGGCGTCGCGGCTGGTGACGATGACGTGCCCGTACGGGGCGAGATGGGGCCGGACCCATCCCGTGCCGTCCGCCAGCCGGCCATGGCCGTCCAGTACGGCGGGATCGTCGGCGTTGTCCACGACGAGCAGCCAGGGCTCTTCGAGGTGCGTCAGTCGGTCCCAGAGGCCGTCCGCGGGGTCTCCGGTGCCGTGGTCGAGGGAAGCGCCCAGCCGCCGGGCGACGGCCAGTAGCCCGGCCTCCAGGGAGGACCGGTGCCGGGCGTCGATCCACCAGCGGCGGAACGGGACCTGGTGGGCCACTTCGAGTGCGAGGGCGGTCTTCCCGCACCCGCCGGGCCCGCACAGGACGTGGACCGTCCCGTCGGACGGCCCGGAGAGCAGCCGGGTCAGCCGGTCGATCTCCTCGTGCCGGCCGCGCAAGGGCCGCGCGGGGTCCCGCAGCCCGAACGGCGGCGCGGTGCTCACCACGGGGGCGGGGGGCAGGACCGGGCCGTCGGGGTTCTCGAAGTGGACGGTGACGTCACCGCCGGCCTGGACCACCGGCATGCGGAACGTTCCACCGTAGATGCCGTTCCGGCGCTCCGCCGATCCGTCGGACCTCATGCCGCGCCCCCTTCCCCGTGTCCCTCCCACGGCCTCCCGGCGCCGCTCCCCCTGCCCTTCCCGGGGCCTTCCCGCGCCGCTCCCCCTGCCCTTCCCCCGCCCTTCCCGCGGTCCGGTGCGTCGGGGGCAGTAGACACCCTGGGGGCGGCTCCGTCGAGGAGTTGGCGGGATTCCGCGATCATGTCGCGGCGGGGGCCTTCGTGGGGGCGGCCGTGGCCCGCGGGTCCTGCTGGTAGAAGATGTCGATGTCCACCTCTTCGCCCCCGACGATCAGGGTGTCCCACGCTCCGCTCTCCAACAGGGTGCGCAGGGTGGCGGAGTCGAGTGTTTCCATGTGGTTCCGGAGGGTCGGGTCGTCGGGCATGCCGGGGACGCGTGACGCCAACCGGTCACGGATTCCCCGGAGCCTTTCCATGAGGGCGTCGATGCAGGCGTCCCGTTCCAGGTCGCCCTTCCCCTGGGAGTCCTCGATGCTCTGTGCGATCTTCTCCTTGATGGCGCGGCTGACGCCGTTCTCGTCGGTGGTGATCATCGTGTTCCAGGCCCGGCTCTTGTGCCGGTACTGGAGCATGGACATGGCCGCCTCATGGCGCGCGAAGTCGGCGTCCCGGAACACCCGGCCGGTCCATGCGCCGTTGAGGGACCGGGCCAGCGAGATGGCGGAGCCCAGACCGCTGTTGAGCCCGCGTCCGGGCCAGAAGTGGATGGCGTTGGCGGCATCGCCGAGCAGGAACCCGTAGGTCCCGGGCGTGGTCGGCGTGGCCGGGCGCAGCCGTGTGGTGAACCTGGGCCGCTGGACCATGTCGAGCCGGAAGGCCGTGACGGCGCGCAGGTCGCTCTCGGCGACACCGAACAGCGCCAGCCCTTGCAGCACCCGCTTCCACAGAGCCGAGCCCCTGACCATGGCGGGGAGGAACAGCGTGCTGTGCGTCGGACACTGGAAGTCGCCGTGGTCGTCCCGTCCCATGACGCACGGGCGTGAGGCGATGCATTCCTCGAACACGTGCCGGACCGGATCGATGCCGATCACTTCTGCGGCCTCGGCATCGGTGAGTCGCATGTTCAGAAACCCCTCGCCGCGAAGGGCGTTCAGGAGGAAGCGGTTCTGGGCCACGGTCAGCAGGACCGTCATGGGGTCCGTCAGATTCGACTTGACGCGCAGGCCCAGGACGACGTCCTGAACGTGCTCACCGTGCAGCGAGTAGATGGACTTGTCGGCGTTTCCGAACTTGTCGGTGAAATACTCCCGCGTTCGGGAGCGACCTCCCTCGCAGACGGCGAGCACATGGTCCTTGCCCTCGGCCTGGTGGTACTCGGCCGGATCGAACACCTCGGGAACAAGTCGGATCCGGTCCGCCTTTTCGTTGGCCAATTCGAGGAGGGTGTCCTCGATGTAGGCGATACGGAGGTTCCTCGGTTTGTAGCCGCGCAGCGAATCGGGGCCCACCGGCCACATTTCGGAGTACGCGTCGCCGCGAAACAGACGTCCCTGCACTTCTTCGGGGAGGTTCAGGTACTGGCGGCTCTGCACGGTGACGACCTGCTGCCGTCTGACGTTTCCCTGCCCCTCGCTCTTCCAGACGACCTTCGTCCCCTCCTGGACCCACCGTCCGTCGTACACGGTGATGGCCACACGGGGCCCCATGAGATGTTCGAGGAGCAGAGCGAAGCTCAGGCCGACCGGACCACCGCCGGACACCGTGACCCGCAGCACGGGCCCTGCCGCCAGGGTCGCCTTGGAGGGAGTGAGCGGCCCCAGTACGGAGAGGTCGAGGATGGTCTCCATCGCGTCGGCCGCTTCGAAGCGGAACGTCTCGGTTCCTATCTCGATGAGATCTCCGGGCTGCAGTTCGTGCGACGTCACACGCGTCCCGTTGACCCTCGTCCCATTACTGCTGCCACTGTCGTACAACACGAATCCGTGGCGTTCCCGACGCACCTCGGCGTGGAAGCGCGATACGTTCCCCACCGTGATCACCACACTGTTGTCGTTGCTGCGGCCCAGGGTTACCGGTGTGGCGCCGATCGGGAACTGCTGTCCTGTCAGAGAGCCTTGATGGCCGACGAGCCGAGGAGGCATGGGTCACCCAATTCCATGAGTCACGGATCCGATGACGAAATGCGCGACCGGCCACCGGACAACAGCACCCCCTGTGTCACACACCGCGAGTCGACCGGAACGCAGAGCAATACTATTCCGGCCGCAAGGCGGATGAGAAGCACGCGAACCGATTGATCATCACACCGTGACCATGACGTAAAGATGTCACAGCGGAAGTCCGATCGGGACTGCTGAGTCGGACGTGAAGAATGCGGCAGGGGTGGCTCCATGCGCTGTCGCACGCGGGGCAGGGGCGGACTGCTGAGAGCGCCTTCATCCCAGGAATATCACCGTCGACCGCCATGGAACGACGAACTTCGCACATCCCAAGCGTCTCGGCTTCAGGCACCCTTCTCGCGCAGGCCCCTCTTGCCCACGAACCGGCGCAGCCTCGTCAGCGGCCAGGCATTGATGACGTCGTCCTTCGTCAGCCAGCCGCGCTGGGCCGTGGCCACGCCGTAGCGCAGGTAGGACAGATGCGTGGTGGCGTGCGCGTCCGAGTTCACGGCGAACTTCACGCCGTACCGCTTCGCGCGCAGGATGTCCTCGTCGCACAGGTCGAGACGCTCGGGATGCGCGTTGACCTCCAGAGCGGTGCCCGTGCGCGCGCAGGCCTCGAAGACGGCGTCGAAGTCGGCGTCGATGCCCGGGCGTTTGCCGATCCGGCGGGTCGTGGGGTGGCCGATGACGGCGACGTACGGGTTCTCGCAGGCGCGGATGAGGCGGCGGGTGAGCTCCCGCCTGCTCTGGTTGAAGTGGGAGTGGACCGAGGCCACACAGATGTCGAAGTCCGCGAGGAACTCGTCGGGCCAGTCCAGGGAGCCGTCCGGGCCGATGTTGAGTTCCGTGCCGTGCAGCAGCCGCATCTTGTGGTGCGTGCCGTCCAGTGCGCGTACGCGCTCGCGCTGGGCGAGCATCTTCTCGTCGGTCATGCGCTGCATGTACAGGTTCGGGGCGTGGTCGGTGACGGCGTAGTAGGCGTATCCGCGTGCGGCGGCAGCACCGATCATGTCCTCCAGGGAGGCCAGGCCGTCGGTCAGGTCGGTGTGGGTGTGCAGATCGCCGCGGATGTCCTTCTCCGTGAGGAGCGTGGGGAGTTCACCGCGCAGGCCGGCCGCGATCTCGCCGCGGTCCTCGCGCAGCGTCGGCGGGATCCAGGGCAGTCCGAGCCTGGCGTAGATCGCTTCTTCCGCTTCGGAGGCGAGGTTGTCGCCGCTCTCGGCGTCGAAGAGTCCGTACTCGGACAGCTTGAGGCCCTGGCGCACCGCGAGTTCGCGCGTGCGGATGTTGTGCGCCTTGGAGCCGGTGAAGTACTGCAGTCCCGCGCCCCAGGAGGCCGGCGGGAGGACCCGCAGGTCCACCTGGAGGCCCGTGACGGTCCGTACGGAGGTCTTCTTCTCCCCGTGCGCGATGACCTCGGCCGTGAGCGGAAGGGCGACGAGGGCATCCATGAACGGGGCGGACCGGCGCGCCGCCACGAGGATGTCGAGGTCGCCGATGGTCTCCTTCATACGGCGCAGGGACCCCGCGTACGCGCACCGGACGCAGCCTCGGACGTCCGACAGCTCGCCGACGAGCTGCTCGGCCATGTCCATGGCGGCGCTGACGAGGATCCGGCCCTCGCCCGCCTTCTGCAGGACGGCGATGCCGTGCAGGATGTTCTCCTCGGTCCGTTCCCCGAAGCCCTTGAGGTCGCGCAGCCGTTCCTGGTGGACGGCGTCGATCAGCTGGTCGACGGTGGTGACGCCCAGCTCCTCGTAGAGGACCATGGCCTTGCGAGGGCCCAGACCGGGAATCGCGATCAGCTCGCGCACTCCGGCCGGCACGGACGTCCGGGCCTCGTCGACGACGGACATCCGGCCGGTCCGCAGGTACTCCAGGATCTTGTCGGCGACGGACCTGCCGACGTTCGGGATCTCGAGCAGCCCTTTCGCGTCCAGTCCCGAGATGTCCTGCGGGTAGCCCCCGACGGCACGCGCGGCCTTCTCGTAGGAGCGCGCCCTGAATGCCTCCCCGCCCCGAATCGCGATGAGGTCGGCGTACTCCTGGAGCAGCGCCTCGACCTCGTCGTTGGCTCGTGCCATACCTCCAGGGTCCCTCGCGTGTGCCGGGCGGGCACGCCGACGCGGTGGAGGCGGGGGCAGCAGGCGGGCGGCGAGACGGTGACCGCCCTCGGGGGCCGGTCACCGGAGGCGGGCGCCGCCCTCGGGGGCGGTCACCGGAGGCGGGCGGCATGTGATCATGGGGCGCGACGAGAGCGTCGAGCAGCGTCCGAAGACGCAGCACCAGCCCGCGTCGATCCACAGCACGTCCCAGCCTGCCCAGCACCGCCGTCAACCGAGCCCGCCCCTGTTTGATGCGCAAGGGCCTGTTCGATGAGCGCACCGCGTTCCCGGCGGCGCAGGCCCCGGCACTGGCGGTGGCGTAGGTGATCCCGCGTCCCTCGTCGTCGGCGTAGTCGTCCACTCATCACACCGGCGCCCGGAAGAGCCCACTGCAGCGCCCATTTTGTGCGCACACAGAACACGGGGACGGCGCTACGGGACAAGCATCGTTCGTGCGAACCCGTAACTTCTGCGTACAAGGGGCCTGCCTGCGACCGACGGCCCCGCGCACCGCATCGAGGGAGTGAGCCATGGGTTCTCAGGTGAAGACGTTCGGGTTCGGCATGCCGTGGGAGTCGTTGTACGGGTACAGCCAGGCCACCCAGGTCGGTGACACGGTCTATGTGTCGGGGCAGCTGTCTCATGACCGTCACGGCGACTTCGTGGGCGCCGGTGACTTCGAACTGCAGGTCCGCACCACGCTGGAGAACCTGGACCTGGTACTGAGGCAGTTCGGGGCCGAGCGTGGCCAGATAGTGGAGACCACGGTTCTGGTGAGGAACCTGCGGGAGAACTTCGACACGACAGCACGCCTCCACGCGGAGTACTTCGGGGAGCACCGGCCGGCCAGCACGGTCATGGGCGTTTCCGACTTGGCACTGCCGGACCAGCTCGTGGAGATCGGCGCGCTCGTGCGTCTCGATGTGAAGGCACAGGGGAGGAGGTCGGCCTGATTCCTTCGGCCTCTTTCATCTTGGATAGTTGCAGGTCAGCAGCGTATGGACAGCTTGCACGATGGTGCCGATGCGGCGGGTGGAGCATCTGGCTCGTCGGAGCAGCCGTCAGGCTTTCCACTGGGCGAAGGCGAAGGCGCGTTCGCCGGGGGCTCTCAGCCGGGCGTGGTCGCGGTTGAACTGCTGCTGATGCTGCGGCTGTTCGCGGTGGCGGTGGTACGGCGCGGACACGATCGTGACCTGCCGGACGACGCTGACATCGACCGTAACCAGACCGGACACCTGCCGCACCGGCAGAGCCCCTCGGGCGTGTCTTCACCCCCGACGCTGGCCCTTGGTGGATCAGTCGATCCACATCAGCATCGCGTGACCGGCGGATGCGGCGCCCCGGAAGAACTCCGTCAGCAGGGTGAAGAGGTCGCCGGCCCACTCCAGTGAGGCGGGCGAGTCCCAGATCTGGGGGTAGATCTCGGCCTTGGTGAGGTCGGAGGGGTGGACACCCTGAATGAGCTGGTCGTACGACGTGCGGTGCAGCGTTTCAGCGGCCAGCTGTACCCGCTCTGGTGTCAGGTACCGCGGCGGTCCGTAACCCCAGTCGTCGGTGCCGAGGGACTCCTCGCCGTGGACGATGTCGACGGGGAAGCCCGAGCGTTGCAGGAGGAACCCGAGCAGGTGCCATGTCTGGTGGGTGGTGAAGTGCCGCGCCTCGGCCGGTGCAGGTTCCTCCTCCGCCCGCGCATCCTGAGTCTCCTCGACGAGGTCCCACGCCCACTCGGGATCCTCCAGGGCCCGGTCCAGTTCGGCAGGCGTGACACGCAGGTACTCCCCGTTCATGCTCATGGCGACAGCATACGGAGCGTGACCGACAGTCCGGCTCGGGCTCGGACTGCGGCAAGACGGTACGCGTCGGTGCCGGGCCCTGGACGGACGTCCCCACTGGTTCGTGCTCGGCGGCCTTTCGGCTCAGGCCCTCACGATCCGCAAGACCGACGCGATCAGCAGGGCGGGTGAGAGGGCCGCCCCGATGATGATCACCGGCATGGCCACCCACAGGAGCGGGTGGTCGCCGGCCTCGTAGGGCATGTCCTCCTGCACGATCATGAACCACACCAGGTGCAGGGCCGTGCCGGCCATCAGGGCGATCCAGTACAGGCCGATGCCGGCCGACCACAGCCGGACCCTGACGGGCGGGACGGTCATCAGCCGCTTCCGGTAGACGTGGAGCCAGGCCATCGCGCCGAAGAGCAGGAGCGTCACGGGGAAGCGCCACCAGTCGTTCATGGCCCACTCGTGCGCACCGCTCGGCTGCTCTGATTCGGACGGGTACTGCGCGGCCCGGTCCAGCAGGTCGAACCCTCCGATGAGCAGAGCGACGACCGGGATCAGGAAGAAGAGCCCGTAGAGCGGTCTGCCGAGACCCGTGGTCAGGGCCTTGACGGCGATCTCGCGCCGCGAGGACGCGGTGGACGAGGCGGCGCGAGCACGGGCCGGGCCGAACGGTGACCTGCCGGGAAGGAGCGCCGTGGGCTGCGGGGTGTGCGGGGGAGGCGCGGTGGTGGCCACCGCGTCCGGTCCTGACACCGCCGCCGGCGCCGGCTGGTGAGCCGGCCCGGACGACGCCCGGTGCTCCGCTTCCCCCTCCAGCTCCTCCGCCTCCGCGTTGAGCAGTTCCTCCGCCTTCTGCGCGATGGCGGCCACCACGGGCGCCGGCAGCCAGGGGCCCGTGCCCGCCCGCTCCTCGGTCGCGGCGGCGAGCTCCGTGACCGTCGGGCGCTCGTCGGGCCGCTTGGCCATGCAGTGCCGGGCCAGGTCCCCGAGGCGACCCCCGACCCCGTCGAGATCCGGTTCGTGATGTACGAGCCGGTACAGCAGTTCGGCCACCGACCCGCCGCCGAACGGGCCGCGCCCGGTCGCCGCGAAGGCCAGCACCGCTCCCAGGCAGAACACGTCCGCCGCCGGCCCGACGGCCCGGCCCTCAGCCTGCTCCGGCGACATGTACCCGGGCGACCCCACCACCAGGCCGGTCCCGGTCAGCGCCGTCTCGTCGGCGGACCGGGCGATGCCGAAGTCGATGAGGAGCGGCCCCGACTGGGAGAGCAGCACGTTGGACGGTTTGACGTCCCGGTGCACCAGGCCCGCCTCGTGCACCCCCTCCAGCGCCTTCGCGAGTCCGGAGAACAGCCGCCACAGGGACTGCTGGGGCAGCGGGCCGTGGCCGATGACGGCGTCCGAGAGTGCGGGCCCCGGTACGTACGCCGTGGCGAGCCACGGCACCTCTGCCTCCAGGTCGGCGTCCAGGACCGGCACGGTCCCCGCTCCCCGGAGCGACTGAGCGGCCCTGACCTCGCGAGCGAAACGCCGGCGGAAGCCGGGGTCGCCGGCGATCGTCCCGTGCACCACCTTGAGGGCGACCGTCCGGCCACCGGGCGACCGGCCGAGGTAGACGCGGCCCATGCCGCCCTCCCCCAAGCGGTACAACAGCCGGTACGCTCCCACCCGGCGCGGATCGGTCGCAGTCAACGGCTGCATGCCACACCCCCGTGAGACGCCATCCGGTCCCCACGCGCACGCCCGTCACGTGAGCGTGAGCCAGCATGGCACAGCGACCCGACCCCCGGCACGGAAGCGCGTGAACCGGCCCGTACAGGGCGGGACGCGGTGACTTGCCGCCGCGTGAGGCCCGACCGGGGCCCGTCGTCTCCCCCGAGGGCGACTTTCACGCGGGCGGGCGCCACGTCCAGGACGGCTCGTACGCGGGACGCCGGGGCGGATGCGCGAGGAGCCGCCCCGAAGGACGGCTCCCGGCTGCTGGCCCTCTCGCCCCCGGTCAGGCCTGACCGGTCTCGAAGCGGCTGATGCGGCCGTCGGAGACCGTGAACCGCCAAGCGGTGCGCATCTCTCCCCAGGTGTCGTTCCGGTAGTCGACGATGAGGGACCGGCCGTCGTCGGTCTGCTTCTCGACCGACATGTGGCCGCGGGAGGAGAAGATCTCGCGGTCCGCCCAGTCGGTCAGATCGCGGTCCGACCCGTCGTCGGACATGGTCGCGCCGGGAGTCAGAGTGGCATGGAAGGCCTCCTGGTCACCGGAGTTGACGGCGGTGACGAAGGAGCGGACGGCGGGGTCGACGAGCTGGTCCGGCTTGATCATGGGGTCTCCCGGTCGTGGTCGTGGTGCACGTGCGACCAGAGAACACCGTCGAGAGGGTCCTCGGGCCGACCCTCACCCGTTCGCGCCTGGTGGCGTGTCAGGAAGGGACCGCAGTGCCTGTTTCCCTCCGGCTACGTGATCGCCGGCCACGCCTGTGGTCCGGCGCCGCCTGGGTGCCCTGCTGCGGGCGGAGTCGGCGGGGCGGCTCGTCGGCGGGGTGGCTCGTCGGCTCGTCGGCGGGGTGGCTCGTCGGCTCGTCGGCGGACACCGTGAGGGGCCCATCGCGCCTGCGCAGGCACATATCTGAATAATCGTTCGTGTGGCGGCGGGGGTGAATGCACGGCTGTGCGGCAACCGGTGAGGGACCGGATCGCTGTCACGTCGAGGCGTGGGAGTGCACATGGGATTGCTGGTGACGTCGGATGCCGTCGTGGAGCGTGAGGACACATTTGACTGGTTCTGCGAAACGGTGTCCAGCGACGTCATGCCCGTGACGCTCAGCTCCCGGAACACGGCAGACTTCCGGGCGGGCATCACGTACATGGATCTCGGCGTGGTGCGGCTGTCCGCCATGGCCTGCTCACCGGTGGTCTCGCGCCGTACCTCGAGTCATGTCCGCCGTGGCGACCCGGAGCACCTGCAGCTGGCGCTCATCACCCAGGGTGATTTCAGGATCTCCCAGCGCGGGACCGAATCGGTGATCACGGGGGGACTCGTGCTCACGGACACCTCGCGACCGAGTGAGGGGGAATGCGCAGGCGGGCAGATCGAGTCGGTGGTCCTGCAGATTCCCCGTCAGGCCCTGGCGTTGGGCTCGGACCGCGTGGACCGCCTGCTCGCGCAGAATCTGGCCGCGGATGCGGGGACGGGGGCGATCCTGGCCGACTTCCTCAAGTCGGTGCTCGCGCGCGGGCCCGACTGCCGCCTGGAGGAGCTGCGCGGGGTGGGGGCCGTCGCCCTCGACCTGGCCACCGCGTTTCTCGCACAGCAGCTCGGCGACCCGGGCCAGGCACCTGCCGAAGCCCGTGCGCAAGAAGCGCTGCAGCGGATCTACCGCTTCATCGAGCACAATCTCGGCGACCCGGACCTGACCCCTCGGATGATCGCCGATCGGCACAACATGTCCATGCGGCGTCTCTACGCCCTCTTCGGCGACCAGCCCCTGACCATCGCCGCGCGCATCCGCCAGAGCCGCCTTGAGCGTGCCCATGCCGACCTCGCCTCCGCGGAACTGAGCGGTCAGCCCGTTCAGACGATCGCCGCTCGCTGGGGCTTCTCCAGCGCCACAGGGTTCAGCCGGGCCTTCCGAGAAACGTACGGGATCTCCCCCACCGAACACCGCGCGGCTTCCCTGGTTCCCCCGCGGCACGCGATGCACAGGAACTCGGCACGGCACGCACACCAACGCGCGCCGCTCGGGCCTAGATTTTCCTCTGGAGACACCGCCCTGGCGTGAACGGATCCACGGGGGCGACGACAAGTCGGGCTCCTGGCACCCATGACGGCGACGGCCCTGCACAGCCGTCTCTCCCGGCCTCCTCGCGTCTCGCGAGGAGGCCTCCAAGATCCATCTCATGGGGGAAACATGCGCGTGCGTCAGAAGGTCGC
Organism: Streptomyces sp. NPDC051921; assembly: GCF_040680975.1. Lineage (NCBI taxonomy): Bacteria > Bacillati > Actinomycetota > Actinomycetes > Kitasatosporales > Streptomycetaceae > Streptomyces > Streptomyces sp. NPDC051921. The sequence goes on along the minus strand of NZ_JBFAXU010000014.1, from coordinate 184,275 downwards.
CACCATCGCCGGAGCTGCCGCCCTGGCCTTTGCCGGAGTCCTCGGATCCGCCGGGCAGTCGCTGGCCGCGTCGAACGGCCAGCAGATCCATTTCCACGACACCAGCGGCAGCGTCTACTCCATTCGTATCCAGGGTTACAACCAGAACGGCGACGTGGCATCGGGATGCTTCAACACCCCGAGCCGGGACACCTGGGTGGGCGGCTGGTGGTGGAAGGGGGAGGTCACCGTCACCTTCTACAAGAGCAGTTCGTGCTCGTTCGCCACGTACTACGGAGAGACGAACGCCTGGGTGCCGACCTCGCAGAGCGGCGACTGGACGACCGTCTACTCCTGACCCGTCGCAGCACGCGGACGACCCTTTTGCTTCCTGTGGCACAGAACAGGGGGGTCCGTGCGGCCCGTTCCGTGAACCCTGCGTGCCGAAGGTCTGGGCCCTGAGTCCCGGAGGCACCTCCAGCCCACTGACCTCCGGGCTCCCTCCGTGGGAATGCGGCGCTCCCTGGCGGTGTCCGCCACGACTTGTCGTCGCTCTCAGGAGAAGGCCGTGTCTGGGGTACACGGCCTTCTCCGCAAGGGGGGAATGCCCAGGGACGTCGGCCGGGAGCCTGACCAGGGACGTGGGCGGGATCGGTGTCGAGCACCGTTGTCGCACCGAGGGCCGACGGGCTCGGAGCGTCGCCGCCTCGGCGTGCCGCGACCTGGTCAGCGCGGGCCGGGGAACAGGCCGTTGATTTCGGGGAAGGCGACGGCATCGGTGAGCGGGTGGTAGTCACCGGTGTCGTACAGCCGCTGTGCCGCCATGCGGGTGGCGGCGTACGCGGCCTGAGCGGCTCCCGCGCCGAGGCTGACCCGAGCCACGCCGAGGGTGCCCAGCGTGGCGACGTCCGGCGCCCCGGGGACGGCCATGATGTTGAGCGGCACGGAGATGCCCACGGCCAGTTCCGCGATGGTGGCGGCATCGGTGACACCGGGGACGAAGATGCCGTCGGCGCCCGCTTCCACGTACGCGCGCGCCCGCTCGACGGTGTCCTCCAGCCGGGTGGCGGGGTCACCGAGAGCGAACAGGTACGTGTCGATGCGGGCGTTGAGGAAGAGGGACGCGCCTGCTCGGTCGGCGGCCGCCCGGGCCACCGTCAGCCGCGCCGCGAGTTCGGCCGGCGGGCGGGTGCCGTCCTCGATGTTGACGCCCACGGCACCTGCTTCCAGCACTCGCTCCACGGTGTCGGCGACACCGGCGGCGTCCTGTGCGTACCCGCCCTCGATGTCGGCGGTGACCGGTACGTCGACGGCCGCGACGACGCGGCCGACCAGGTCCGTCACCTGGTCGGGAGACAGGGCCTCTCCGTCCGGGTGGCCGAGCGACCAGGAGACTCCGGCGCTGGTGGTGGCGATTGCGGGTGCTCCCGCGGCCTCGATGACACGGGCGCTCGCCACGTCCCACGCGTTGGCGAGCGCGAGGGGGCGGGCGGAGCTGTGGAGGGAGCGGAAGAGCAGGGCTTTGTCGGCGTGCGCGGTGACCATGCGGCCAGCCAACCAGTGCCTCTCGCCTCCTGTCCGGCAGGAATCCGACACCACGGTCAGCCCGCCCGCTCTCGCACGGCGGCCGACGGGGCTGTGCGACGCTTCGGCCGGCCCGCGTCGACGGCGCTTCCCGTCCGGCGCTGGTCTCCGGCCCCGGCGTCGCCGGCCTCCGACGCCGGCGTCGCTCGCCTTCGGCCCCGGCTCGTCATGCTCCTCGCCGTGCGTGGTGGCGGTCGCGGCTACCGGCCGAGGGGTACAACCGGCTGGCGCAGGACGGTCTTCAGCTTCTCGGGGGCGGTCCTGCGAGGGTCGCTGAGGTACACCTCGTGGTGCACGCCCGATTCCGTCAGGCCGTTGGCCTGGAGATAGGTGTGGTGGAGCTCGTGCAGCACGGGTGCCTCGTCGTCGTAGGAGCCGACGTGGAGTACTTGGGCGCTGGTGCCTTCGTGGAGTGTCAGGTGCCGCAGTCGGGAGATCGCCGGGTTCTTCTTCTTGGCGAGTGCGGACTGCTTGGCTTCCTCGATCATCTCCGTAGTGATCCAGGAGGGCATGGAGATGAGCATGGTCCAGTTCCAGGTGTCCTTGGCACGGGACGTGAACGCTTCGGGCCGTTCGGCCCACCACAGCCCTTCCAGCGGAGCGACGACGAAGTCGCGGTCCGCCGTCCGCTTGCTCGCGAACTTCAGGGCGTAGGCGACCGCGTAGAGAGCTTCGACCGCGCCGGTATAGGCGGGCGCGGTGTTCGGGTTGCCGGTGCCGTCGATGGCGATGAACTGCTGCTCCGGCACGTCCAGGACGGCCCACGAGGTGTTCTTGGGCGCGTAGAGCTCCTTGTGTTCCCGCTTGACGTCGTACGGCGCCATGGGTGTGCCCTTTCCCGGAGGTCGCGTATCGCCGAGTGATGCTCGGTGGCGGACCAGCCAGGCCTGTTCGGCCGACAGCTGGCTGAGGGTGTGGTCGAAGATCGCTTGCACGAACCCGGGTGCCTGGCCCTGCTGCGAGGCCGCCTGACGGATGTGCTCGATGCGCTCCGCGAGGGCACGAGAACGCCGGTCGAGGGCGGCGAGCAGGCGCTCGTGGTCGATGGCGGGCTGGTTGGCCAGCCCGACCAGCACGCGCGGGAAGACCGGGTGGAGGTCCGCGATCGCCTCCTCGGCTGCTGTCGCGCAAGCCAGTCGCCCCTCGGCGGTCGCGGCGTAGACCTTGCGCGCCTTGGCGCTCCCCGATCGCGAGGGCTCGGTCTGGGTGATCAGGCCCCGCTCCCGGAGCTTCGTCAGCAGGTAGTAGATCGAGCTGAACCCGATCTCCGTCCATTCGCGCATTCCTCGCTCGGCGATCACCGCCTCCAGCTCGTACCCGTGTCGCGGTTCTTCCACCAGCAGGCCGAGCAGCGTCAGCTCGGCAGCGGACAGGCCAGGGTTCATCCCCCTATTCTAGAACCAGAATAGGAGGGTTCGACAGACCGTCAGGCGCTCGGGGCGGCAGCGCTCCGCCCTGCGGCCGCGCGTCGCTTCGCGATGCCGACAGCTCGGCGGTGTCAGGCGGTCTCGTCCAGGTGCGCGAAGACGACGAGGTTCTCGGTGTAGTCCCGCACCTGACGGTCGTAGGCGCCGGCGCAGGTGATGAGTCGGGCGAGGGCCTTGGGGGTGTCGTCGTAGACGCGGCTGTCGGGGAAGTCGTCCTTGTCGAAGCTCTCCACGGAGTCGATGAGGAAGACGGCGGTGGTGCCGTCGACGCGGTCGACCTCGAAACGGTCACCGGGTGACAGTTCGGTGAGGCGGGCGAACACGGCCGGGGAGGTGGCGGTGTCGAGGTGGCCCGCGATGATCGCGGTGCCGCGCTGGCCGGGTGAGATTCCTCCGCTTTGCCAGCCGACCAGGTTCGTGTCGTGCGCCGGAGGCGGGTCCAGGGCACCGGAGGGGCCGATCTTCAAACCGATGAACGGCGCGTCCACACCGATCTTGGGAATCCGCAGACGGATCGGCGCCGAACGCGGCATCGCCAATTCGCCCGGCGAGGTCTTCTCCGGCCCGGCCGAGGACTTGGGGCGGTCGGGTTGCGGTGCGGCGGCCGGTGCCTGCTCCGTCGCGGACGGCGCGGAAGTCGCTGACGGCGTGACCGGTGAGGTCGCGTCCGGAGTGAACATCTTCGAGCCGAACGTGTAGAGCAGCACGGCCACTGCCAAGGCCCAGAACACGGCTCGGCCGACCCACCGTCTGGTGCGTCGGCGTGATCCCGTTCTGGCGGGGTCGGGTCGGGTCGTCACCGAAGGCACAACCTTTCGGATGCGGGCGGAATGCCTCAATGGGCCGGATGCGGGTCGCGGCCCTCGTGACGGCGACCCACATCCGGTACGGGTGAGCTAGGCGGCGCCGGCAGCTAGGCGGCGCCGGCAGCCTTCCTGCGTCGGACGAGGACGAACGCGGCCAGCCCGCCGGCCAGGACCAGCGCGCCGGTCACGTTCGTGCCGCCGCCCGCAAGGCCGCCGCCACCGGTGTGCATGCCGCCCTTCGGCTTCTCCGGCTTGTAGCCGTCCTGCTTCTCCTTGTCCTTCTCCTTCGACCAGTCCTTGTCCTTCGACCAGTCCTCGCCGTTGACCAGGGCAAGCCCGCCGGAGCCCGTGTGCATACCGCCGTGCGGCTTGTCCTTGCCCTTCTCCTTCGACCAGTCCTTGTCCTTCTCCTTCGACCAGTCCTTGTCCTTCTCCTTCGACCAGTCCTCACCGCCGACCAGGGCAAGCCCACCCGAGCCCGTGTGCATACCGCCGTGCGGCTTGTCCTTGCCCTTCT